>NZ_JAXMNS010000267.1:0-5476 GCF_034670285.1 Nocardioides sp.
GTCGGCAGCCTGACCTGGATTTCGGGGCTGGTTTTGCTGGCGGCGCTGGGACTGGTCGATGTTGACGTGGGAGCCGGTGCGGGGGAGCACGAACTCGATGTCGGTCGAGCCGAGCGGCGGCGCGACGGGCTCGGTGTCGACCTGGCTCGCGAAGGGCTTGTCCTTCGGGACCTCGTAGGTCTTCGACGCGACGGCGGGACGCGTTGAGGGGTTCACGATCCAGGAGAAACGACCCGACTTCGGCACCGTGATGGAGGTGTCGACGAAGTCCTCGAACGACGACTCCCAGGTGGGGGTGTCGAACGTCTTCGCCAGGCGGAGCGTCGCGCCCCTGGGGGCCTTGCCCTTCAGGGTGCCGCTGTAGCGGGTGTCGACGGCGTGCTTGAGCGCGATGATGTAGGCCTTGCGGTTGCCCTTGCCCGCGTACTTGCCGGCGCCGACGTACTCGTCGACGACCTCCTCGTACGGCGGGTGGAACTCGTTGGGGCCGATCTCGAAGGTGTAGCCGAAGCCGCCGGTGGCGTTGTAGCTGTAGTCCTCGGTGGTGCCCGTCGTGTCGTAGAGCTGCCAGCCGTGGATGTTGGCGTAGCCGTTCTGCGCGGTGATCTTGGCGCCCAGCTTCTTCAGGTCCTTCTCGTCGGGAGCGTCACCGACGGGGAGCCCGTCGGAGCCGATCGTCGTCGGGTTCACGCCGTTGGGGCGCAGCAGCAGGTTGGAGAAGGTGTGGTTGCTGATCAGCATCGTGATGTTGCGGGTGCGCACCAGGTCCTGGATGTTCTGCGTCTCGGGCTCCGAGAACGCCTCGGCCCCGCGGTAGGTCGGGTCGGCGTTCAGCGTGTCGGCACCCGGTCCGCCCCACAAGCCGCCGTAGTTACGGTTGAGGTCGGTGCCGGCGCCGAAGCCGCCGGGGGTGGCGAGCAGCGCGGCGCAGGAGCCGTCGGGGGTGTCCTCGCCGTCGACGATGCGGCAGTTCTTGCGCATGTAGGCGCGCCCGGGCGTGGCCAGGATGCTGGTGGTGCCCTCGAGCGGGTCGTAGTCGTTGAGGTCGCGCAGGTCGACGAACTCGCCGTCGGTGCGCGAGAGGTCGAACCCGTCGGCGTTGACGACCGGCACGACGATGACGCGCGCCTTGCCGAGCAGCTTGGTGATCTGCTTGTTCTTGCCGTAGCTCTTGGCCAGGTCGATCGCGAACTCCATCGCGAGCTCGCCCGAGGGCCACTCGCGCGCGTGGTGGACACCCATCAGCAGGAAGGTCGGCTTGCCGGTGTTGGCCTTGCGTACGTTCTTGCCGATCTCGACGCCGAAGACGTCGCGACCGTCCATGGTCGGGCGGGCCAGCTTGATGCGCTTGACGATCTTCTTGTTGTTCTTCTCCAGCTTGACCATGTCGCTGTTGTAGTCAGCGAGGGTGCGGTAGCCGGTGCGACCCGAGGGCAGCGGCGAGGAGCCGACCCGAGCGGCGTAGGCCTTGTCGAGCTCGCGGATCTGCAGGTCGCGCTTGATCAGGTCGGGGATCCGCACGTCGTAGTCGAACTTGTTGTCCACCAGCGAGCGCAGGTCGGCCGCGGTGTGGAGGACGACCTCGATGTAGTCGTGGCCGGCGTGCTCGGTGAGGTCGAGGCCGAGGCTCTGCAGCCGGGCCTTGTCCTCCGGGCCGCCGACGTCGACGGTCACCAGGCGCGGGGCGAAGAAGTCGCTCACGCCGGCGTCGAGCGGTGCGGGGGGCTCCTGGGCGCTCGAGGCGACCTGGGTGAGCGGTGCCATCGTGGCCGCCAGCGAGAACACGCAGGCGGCAGCAAGGGCTGCGGGACGGCGCCGGGGGCGCCGAAGGGGGAGTGACATGAAGCGGTCTCCTGGAAGAATCGGCCGAGTGTGCGGTCGTCCTCCTCAACGACGAGATGCGTCCCAGGTCACGGTGGCGGCGTCTGCGTCACCTGGCGACGGGCTGCCTCGGTCCGCCGATGACGTCGTACGACGAGGGCACCGAGCACCAGCCCGACCACCGAGATGGCCGCTCCGACCGCGAGCGCCGCGAGTGCGAGCGGGCCGTCCCGGGTGACCGCGGCGTCGCCCAGCGCGGTGTAGGCGAATGCGCGCGGAGCCGACCCGACGACCGTTCCGAGGGCCACCGCCGGGACGCCGATCCCGACGGCGCCGAAGACGTACGAGAACGCCGAGTCGGGCAGCCCTGGGATCCACCGCTGGAGCACCACGACCGCAAACCCGCGGCGTCGCGCCAGCGCCACGAGAGCGCTCGCACGCTCACCGGACACGGTCTCCAGGGATGCTCGTCCGGCGCGCCGGCTGACCAACGTCGTCAGGACCGCCGAGAGGGTCGCGCTGCACGTGGTCACCACGAAGCCGGTGCCCGTGCCGAAGAGGGCGCCGCTGACGCCGGCGAGCAGGGGCCCGGGGACGAAGATCATGCCGAGCAGTGCGCCGGCCAGCACGTAGGCGACCGGGGCCAGCGCCCCGAACGGCTCGATCGCCGCGGTGATGCCGCCGCGCGAGAGCGGCAGGAGGAAGAGCGTGGTCAGACCGATCGCGCTCAGGGTGGTCGAGAGGGCGCCCAGGCGCCACCAGGCCCGCCGTACGGCGTCGGGTCGCGCGGCTGCTGTCTCTGCCGCCCCTGTGGCGCCGGTCATGAGGCCAGCCTAGGCACGCTCGAGCGTGGACTCCTTGTGGGCCGCCGTCGCACCGGTCTTCTCCGACTCCACGATCCAGTACGGCTCGTCGTCGCTGGCGTCGAACTTCTGCTTGTCGTGCTGGAACGTCTTGGTTTTCTTCTCGACCGTCGTGCCGGTGGTCTTGCCCTGAGGAGTGTTCCAGCTGACCTTGTCGCCCTTGTCGAGACTCATGCCGCTCACGCTAGGAGCCGTTCGGCTCCGCGGCCTCACCCTCGTGGGCAGCCTGGTCGTTGCGACGCAGGACGGTGAGCAGGTGCAGCATCGTCAGCTCGGTGACCACGGCGCGGGCCGGGAGGTCGGCGACGAGGTAGGCAGCGCCCAGAGGGCCGCGGGGCTCGAGAGCGATGGTGAGGTCGATCGCCGAGCCGGCTTCGTCCTCCGCGACGTGGACCTCCAGGGTGACCCGTCCCGGCGCGCGCACCTCCGCCTCCAGCAGCAGCCGACGGTGGGCGTGGTCGGCCTCGACGACCCTCCAGAAGCCCGCCCGGTCGCCGCTCGCCAGGCGCGGACGGCCCGGGGGCCGGTGCCGTCGTCCGGCTCCACCGACGAGACGGTCGACGCCTCCGCGGAAGACGAACGGCGCGGCGTCGACGTACCACTGGGGGCCCTCGGCGCCGGACGCGACGACGTCCCACACCTCGTCGACGGGGCGCGCGACGGTGGCGGACCGGCTGCTGGTGGTCAGGGTGCGGTGGCGGTCCATGCCCCGAGGCTACGGGCTGCTCTAGGGTGAGGCTCGAGACCGACGCCGCTTTCGAGGAGCCAGATCATGCCTATCGCCACCCCTGAGAAGTACGCCGAGATGCTGGACGCCGCGAAGGCAGGCGCTTTCGCCTTCCCCGCCATCAACGTGTCGTCGTCGCAGACGCTCAACGCCGCCCTCAAGGGCTTCGCCGATGCCGGCTCCGACGGCATCATCCAGGTCTCGACCGGCGGCGCGGAGTACCTCTCCGGCCCTTCGGTGAAGAACATGGTCACCGGCTCGCTGGCGTTCGCCGCCTACGCCGCCGAGGTCGCCAAGCACTACGACGTGCAGATCGCGCTGCACACCGACCACTGTCCCAAGGACAAGCTCGACGGCTTCGTGCGCCCGCTGCTCGACATCTCCGCCGAGCGCGTCGCGCGCGGGGAGGCGCCGCTGTTCCAGTCGCACATGTGGGACGGCTCGGCCGTGCCGCTCGACGAGAACCTCCAGATCGCCCAGGAGCTGCTGGCCAAGGCCCGCGCGGCCCACATCATCCTCGAGGTCGAGATCGGTGTCGTCGGTGGCGAGGAGGACGGCGTCGAGGGTGGCGCCGGTGAGCAGCTCTACTCGACCCCCGAGGACGCCCTGGCCACCGTCGAGGCGCTCGGCATCGGAGAGAACGGTCGCTACATGGCCGCGCTGACCTTCGGCAACGTCCACGGCGTCTACAAGCCGGGCAACGTCAAGCTGCGCCCCGAGATCCTCAAGACCGCGCAGGAGGCCGTCGTCGCCAAGCTCGGCCTGGCCGCCGGCTCCAAGCCCTTCGACCTCGTCTTCCACGGCGGCTCCGGCTCCTCGCCCGAGGAGATCGGCGCGGCGGTCGACTACGGCGTCATCAAGATGAACGTCGACACCGACACCCAGTACGCCTTCACCCGCCCGGTCGCCGGCCACATGCTCGCCAACTACGACGGCGTCCTGAAGGTCGACGGCGAGGTCGGCAACAAGAAGGTCTACGACCCGCGCGCGTGGGGCAAGGCCGCCGAGGCCGGCATGTCGGCCCGCATCGTCGAGGCCTGCGAGAACCTCCGCTCGGCCGGCAAGAAGATCTGAGCTCGCGCGGTTTGCGGCGGCAGTTCTTCCGCTGAAGTGGTGAAACTCCCGCTTCTGTCATGAAGTTCCTCGACAGAAGCGGGAGTTTCGTGCCGTCGGCGTGACGGGTGGGGCGAAGGGCATCCGGGCGGACGGGCACAATGGCGTCATGAGCAACTTCGGTGACCTGATGGCCGGTCCTCCGCCCACCCACCTTCCCCACGACCCCGCCTCCGACGCGCTCGCGTCGGGCACCAGCCCGGTCGACGCCGTACGCCAGTTCCCGGCGTCGCCGATCGCCTGGGCCGCGCTGGCCTCCGAGGCCGCGATCGTGCTGTTCGACGGCAACCCGATGCATCCCGGTATCCGCCGCCTGTTCGATCTGGCCGAGACGGAGAAAGTCACCCATTTTGGTATTTCCGCCAAATACATAGACGCCTCTCTCAAGCGCCGGAACCGGCCCGCGGACAGCCATGACCTGGCTGCGCTGCGGGTGGTTCTGTCCACCGGTTCGCCGCTGTCGCCGGAGGGGTTTGCCCATGTCTATGCTGATTGGAAGGCGGATGTGCAGCTGGCCTCGATCTGCGGCGGCACCGATATTCTGGGCTGTTTCATCGGCGGCTGCCCGGTTTTGCCGGTGCATCAGGGCGAGATCCAGGCGCCGATGCTGGGGCTGGATACGGCCACCCTGAACGATCAGGGCGAATCTGTGGAGGGCTTGGCAGGCGAGCTGGTCTGCCGCAATGCGCACCCGTCGATGCCGGTGCGGTTTCTGAACGATCCGGGCAACGCGCGTTACCGCGCCAGCTACTTCGAGGCCTATCCCAACATCTGGCGCCAGGGCGATTTCACCATCCGAACCGGGCACGGCGGCTTTGTCGTGCTGGGCCGCTCGGACGCAACCCTGAACCCCGGCGGTGTGCGGATCGGCACCGCGGAGATGTACCGCCAGCTCGACAAGATCGAGGAGGTGTCGGACGCGGTGGTTGTCGGCCAAAATTCCGACAACGAC
>NZ_JAXMNS010000268.1:0-5469 GCF_034670285.1 Nocardioides sp.
ATCTCGCGACCGTCGTTCTGCACAACCTCGGCGTCGTTGCCGTCGTCACCGAGGACGTCGATCGTGCCGCCGGGGGCGAAGGTGGCGAACGGGAGGCCCTCGAAGAGGGCCAGTGCGATGAGCGCGAGCACCGCAGGCACGGCAATCACCGCGGCGATCAGGCGCTGGTTCATGCCGCAACCCTCTCATTGGCGGCCAAGAGCGCCTTCCTCAGCCTTGCTCCCGGCCGGCGTTCGGGGTCGAGCCGGCTGTCGGTGAGGTCGAAGAGCGCCGTACGGCGACGCCGCTGCTGCGCTGCTGCGGCCGAGGCGCCACGGCGTACCCGGGACTCGGGCGCGATCGCGACCACGGTCGCGGGTGGTCGTTCCGGCCCTCCAGCGCGGCGCCCAGGCGACGTACGGCCTCGTCGCGGTCGACCTCGGCGCGCTCGCTGCGGCCCAGCCAGGCCACCCAGGCCATGGCGACCAGGGTCACCAGGACGGGTGGCAGGAGCCAGAGGAGGACCATGGGTGCAGATTAGGCGCGTGGAGCTGGGGTTTCTGGTCGGCTCGCCGCGTGGTGGTGGTTGCGGTGGGCGGGTATGTCGCCGCCATCTCGATACACCGGCTTGCTTCGCTGCGCCGGCTACTCGATGACCACCCCTCGGTGGTGGCGGTGACCCCTTGGCGGTTGCGGTGGGTGGGTCCGTCGCCGCCATCTCGATACACCGGCTTGCTTCGCTGCGCCGGCTACTCGATGACCACCCCTCGGTGGTGCCGATCGATGGGTACGTCGCCCGCCGCGGCTGGTCCCCTAGGGGGTGCCGACCCACTCGTCGGAGCCGTCGGTGAAGACCTGGTGCTTCCAGATCGGCACCTGGTCCTTGAGGGTGTCGATGAGGTCGCGTGAGGCCTCGAAGGCGACGCCGCGGTGGGCCGAGGCGGTGCCGATGATGACCGCGATGTCGCCGATGTCGAGGTGGCCGATCCGGTGCACTGCCGAGACCCCGTGGACGTCGTGGCGTCCGGCCACGAGCGCGCAGACCTCGCGCAACCGGTCCAGGGCGCTGGGGTGGGCGGAGTAGTCGAGACCGTCGACCCCGCGACCGCCGTCGTGGTCGCGCACCCGGCCGACGAAGAGGTTGACGCCACCGTCGGCGGCCTCGTCGAGGCTGTCGAGCACCTCGGCCACGTCGAGGGCGGTCTCGCGGATCTCCACGAGACGGACGGCGGTGTCGCTGGTCACGTCCGCGACCCTACCGGCGCCGAGCAGGGCGGGCGGGCGTTGGCCGAACGGCGTACCGTGGAGCCATGAGCAACGACCCCCACAACGGCCCCGACGACGCGTCCGGGGACGACTCCAACCCGTTCAAGGGCACGCCCTTCGAGCAGTTCTTCTCCGGCGGCGCCGGCGGTCTCGGCGGTGCCATGGGAGGAGCCGGCGGGTTCGACCTCAACGCCCTCGCGGGCATGTTCGGCGGCATGGGCGGACCCGGTGGCGCCGGCGGTCAGATGCCCGACCTCAGCGCGCTCTTCGGCCAGCTGCAGTCGCTGATGCAGCCCTACGACGGCCCCCTCAACTGGGACGTCGCCCTCGACATCGCGCGCAAGGCCGTGGCGGCCTCGCCCGACCCGACACCGACCGGGCGCGAGTCCGACGCCATCGCCGACGCCGTGCGGCTCGCCGACCACTGGCTCGACGAGGTCACCGACTTCCCCTCCGGCGTCTCCTCGACCGCCGCGTGGAGCCGAGCCGAGTGGATCGTGCACACCCTCGACGTGTGGAAGGTGCTCGTCGAGCCCGTCGCCCAGCAGTCCGTCAAGGGCATCGGTGACGCCCTCCCCGCCGAGGCCCAGGCCGCGGCCGGACCCATCCTCGGCATCGTCGGCAAGGCTGTCGGCGCGATGCTCGCCACCCAGGTCGGCTCCGGCATCGGTGCCCTGGCGGGAGAGGTGCTCGGCGCCGCCGACATCGGGATCCCGCTCAGCGCGCCCGGCAAGGTCGCCCTGGTGCCGGCCAACGTCGCCGCCTTCGCCGACGGGCTCGACGTCAGCCAGGACGACGTCCGCCTCTACCTCGCCCTGCGCGAAGCCGCTCACCAGCGCCTCTTCGCCCACGCGCCCTGGCTGCGCGAGCACCTCATCGGCGCGGTCACCGACTACGCGAGCGGGGTCGAGATCAACGCCGAGGCGCTCCAGCAGCGCATGGAGGAGCAGCTGCGCGGAGTCGACCCGAGCAACCCCGAGTCGATCCAGCAGCTTCTCGAGGGCGGCCTCTTCGACCTGCCCCGCTCCCCCACCCAGGCCGCAGCCCTCGAGCGGCTCGAGATCGCCCTGGCCCTCGTGGAGGGCTGGGTCGACGAGGTCGTCGGTCAGGCGACCGCCGAGCGGATGCCCACCGCCACCAAGCTCCAGGAGCTCGTACGCCGTCGCCGCGCGGCCGGCGGGCCCGCCGAGCAGACCTTCTCGGCCCTCGTCGGGCTCGAGCTGCGCCCGCGGCGCCTGCGCGACGCCTCCACCCTGTGGGCCTCGCTGCGCACCCGACAGGGACCCGAGGCCCGCGACGGGGTGTGGACCCACCCCGACCTGCTCCCCACCTCCGCCGACCTCGACGACCCGCTGGGCTTCCGCGAGGACGCCGCCGCGCCGACCGGTCTCGACGACGTCGACTTCGACGCCGAGCTGCGCAAGCTCCTGGACGGCGGCCAGCCCGGGCAGCCGGGACAGCCAGGGCAGCCCGAGCAGCCCGAGGAGTGAGCGGGCTCCACGACGACGCGCTGGCAGTCCTGCGCTCCTGGCCGGCCCCCGACGCCGACCAGGAGCAGGCTCGCCGGCGCTACGTCGCCCACCTCGAGGCGCACCCCGACGGGATGCGGCGCTCGTGTCGTCCCGACCACCTGACGGCCAGCACCCTGGTGCTCAGCGACGACGGTGAGCACGTGCTGCTGACGCTGCACGCCAAGGCCGAGCGCTGGTTTCAGCTGGGCGGTCACTGCGAGCCGGGAGACCACCTGCTCCACGATGCCGCAAGCCGCGAGGCGCGCGAGGAGTCCGGCGTCCCCGACCTGCGTCTCGACCCGGTGCCGGTGCAGCTCAGCGAGCACGCGGTGCCGTTCTGCCGCGACCCCTCCGCGAGCACCGACGACGGGCTCACGGTGCACCACCTCGACGTCCGTTTCCTGGCCGTCGCGCCGCCCGGATCGGTGCCGGCGGTGAGCGAGGAGTCCCTCGACGTGCGCTGGTGGCCGGCCGATGCGCTCCCCGACCCGGATCCTGATCTCGTCGACCTGGTGCGGCTGGCTCGTGAGCGCTGGACTCAGTCGGCGAACTCGGACGGCGGGATGACCTTCGCACCCTCGGACCAGCCCAGCAGGTAGCCCTGCGCCTTGCGCGACTTGGGGTAGCGATCGACCCAGGCCCAGAAGCTCTCGTCGTGCCCGGGCTCGAGCAGGTGGGCCAGCTCGTGCACGATCACGTAGTCGAGCACCCACACGGGCATCGTCTGGAGCCGCTCGGAGAGCCGGATCGTCCGCTCGCTCGGTGTGCAGGAGCCCCAGCGGGTGCGCTGGTTGGAGACCCAGCGCACCGAGCCCGGCGTCGCGAGCCCGCCGAGATACTCGTCGCTGAGGCGCAGCGCCCGCGCGAGGAGGTCGTCGTCGGTGAGGACCGGGTGCTGCTCGGACTTCTCGATCCGCCGCACCATCGTGGCCACCCACTCCGACTCCTCCGCTGCAGTGAAGGAGGCCGGCACGAGGATGACGATGCGCTCGTCCTCGCGGTAGGCCGAGACCGTACGGCGTCGCCGCTTGGAGCGGCGTACCTCGACCTCGGGCGCTGTCATGGCTGACACGCTACTTGCGCGCCCACTCGAGCAGGCGGTCCTGCGACCAGGTGTTGACGATTCGTGATGTCTCGATCCCGGCCTCCTCGGCGCGCTCGCAGCCGAGCACGAGGAAGTCGAGCTGGCCCGGGGCGTGGGCGTCGGAGTCGATCGAGAACACGCAGCCGACGTCGCGAGCCAGCGCGAGCAGGTCGGACGGCGGGTCGCGCCGTTCGGGGCGAGCGTTGATCTCGACCGCCACGTCGTGCTCGGCGCACGCCTCGAAGACGGCCCGCGCGTCGAACGACGACTGGGCGCGGGTGCCGCGGTTTCCGGTCACCAGACGTCCGGTGCAGTGGCCCAGGACGTTGGTACGACGGTTGCGCGCCGCCCCGATCATCCGGGTGGTCATCGCGGCGGCGTCCATGGCGAGCTTGGAGTGGACGCTCGCCACTCGGACGTCGAGGCGGCCGAGCAGCTCGTCGTCCTGGTCGAGCGAGCCGTCGTCGAGGATGTCGACCTCGATCCCCTTGAGCAGCGTGAAGTCGCCGGCGAGGTGCTCGTTGACGGCGTCCACGACGCCCAGCTGCCGGGTGAGGCGCTCGGCGGAGAGCCCGCGTGCGATCTTCAGCCGCGGCGAGTGGTCCGTCAGCACCAGGTAGTCGTGGCCCAGCTCGATGGCGGTCATCGCCATCTCCTCGATGGGCGAGCCGCCGTCGGACCAGTCGGAGTGGGAGTGCAGGTCGCCGCGCAGCGCGGCGCGCAGGTCGGCCCCGCCCTCGGTGAGCGGACCTGCGTACTGCTTCTCCAGGGCGGCGAGTCGTTCGGGCACCTCGCCCTGTGCGGCCGCGGCGATCACCTTCGCCGAGCTGGCGCCCACGCCCGGCAGGTCGGTCAGGGTGCCCTCCTCGACCGCGCGCAGCACGTCGTCCGGGGCGAGCGGGAGGATCGCGGCAGCCGCGCCCCTGAAGGCCTTGACCTTGTAGGAGTCCTCGCGGGCACGTTCGAGCAGGAACGCGATCCGGCGCAGCGCAGCGACCGGTCCGGCGTCGTACTCCTCTGGTCCGGCCATCGGCGGCGCCTCTCCTTCTTCATCCACAGGCTGTGAGCTTCCATCGTCCCTGATCACGAGCGGTTTCAGTCGGTGCGGGGGCCCCTTGTCCACAGGGTTGTCCCCCGACCCTCCCCAGTTCCTGAGGGTTCTCCACAACGTTGTCCACAGGTTCGTCCCCAGGCTCGTCAGGCCGCAAGGTTCTGGAGATCAACCGGGGATTGACCGCAGAACGGCGCTGGCCCTAGGTTCTCTCGCAGACGAGGCCTCCGGGCCATCGGCGTGGGACTCGCAGGGGAAGGCGAGTCTCACCACGATGGCCCGGGGGCCTCTTCTCGTGCTCGCTCAGCGACCGCGGAACTGCGGCGCGCGCTTCTCCTGGCTCGCCGCGATGCCCTCCTGCAGGTCCTGGGTCGTCAACGTGATCGGCTGCGCCAGCGCCTCCCACTGCAGAGCGGTCTCGAGGTCGGCGTGCCCGGCGTCGGCCAACGCGATCTTGGTCAGCCGCGTCGCGATAGGGGCGTTCGCCGCCACCTGAGCCGCCGTCTCGAGGACCTCGTCGAGGAAGCCCTCGCGCGGCAGCACCCGCGAGACCAGCCCCAGACGCAGCGCCTCTTCAC
>NZ_JAXMNS010000269.1:0-5437 GCF_034670285.1 Nocardioides sp.
GAGGGACTCTTCGCAACCGAGGTCGCCGAGGGTCTTGGCGCCTTGCTTGACGGCTGCTTCGAGGTCGAGGGCGTCCTCGGTCGAAAGGGTGCCGGTGACATCGACGGTGCCGTCGGTAGTGGCTTCCCGGGAGCCGAGGTGGACCTGGAAGTCGCGGTCGTCGGCTGCCTTCTTGCGGCGCTTCTCGGCCTCCTCCGGATCGAACAGGTCGATGGCCTGGGCAACGGTGCGCTCGATCTGGGCGAAGGAGCACGACCGCAGGGTCGGGGCCAACATCTGGTCGACGTAGCGGGCGGCCTCGAAGCTGAGGGTGAGGGTGTGCTCACAGACACGGAAGGCTTTCCACACCGGCACCTTCAACGCCACGACCTGTTCCCAGATGCGGCGCAGTCGGTAGCGGAGCTCGAGCGTCTTGCCGATGTAGGTGCACCCGGCGTCGCTGCTCATCCCGAGCACCGCTGCGAGGTCGTAGGCAGCGAACTCATCGACCAGTGGGCACCCGGCCCCGCCGAGGATGACGCCGTCGGCCCCGAAGGTGGTGTCATCGACGACCGAGTTGTCCACGCGGAACTCGACCGCCCACTCGACCACCCGCTGCAAGGCCTCGACCTCGGCCGCAGCGACCGTGGCGCGGGCCTCGCGAACCGCCTCCAGGGCGGTCGTGATGGGCGTCGTTCGCATGGTCCGATCGTAGTCGTCACCACCGACATTCGATAGTGTGATCGAACGATCTGCGGACAAGGCGGTGGGCCGGCTCACGGGGTTTCGAGGCTCACTTCGTTCGCACCTCAACCACTGTGGGGCCGGGGCTTCGTCGACGGGCTCGTTCCTCGCCCTGCTCAGCCTCCGGGGGTTGCTCACGGGGTTTCGAGGCTCACTTCGTTCGCACCTCAACCACCGTCGGGGGCCCGCGGAGCGGCACCTGACACGATGGGCGCATGCCTGACAACGCTGACTCCAGCCGTGATCTCGACCTGATCCTCTTCGGCGCCACCGGTTTCACCGGCGGCCTCACCGCCGAGTACCTCGCCGAGCACGGGCCCGTGGGCCTGCGCTGGGCCTTGGCCGGCCGCAGCCTCGACAAGCTCGAGAAGGTGCGCGCCGACCTCGACGCCATCAAGCCCGGCAGCATCGACCTCGAGCTGATCGTCGTCGACGCCGCCGACGAGGCCGCGCTGGCGAAGTCCGTCGCCCGCACCAAGGTCGTGGCCACCACGGTCGGTCCCTACCTCGAGCTCGGCGGCCCGCTCGTCGCCGCGTGCGCTGCGTCCGGCACCGACTACGTCGACCTGACCGGCGAGCCCGAGTTTGTCGACCGCACCTGGCTCGAGCACCACGAGACCGCCGTCGCCAGCGGCGCGCGGATCGTGCACGCCTGCGGGTTCGACTCGATCCCGCACGACCTCGGCGCCTACTTCACCGTCCAGCAGCTCAAGGCAGCCGGACCGGTCACCATGCGTGGAGTCGTGCGCAGCAACGGCACGTTCTCCGGTGGCACGTTCCACTCCGCGATGGGCGCCTTCTCGCGCGCCAAGCAGATGGCCGCGACCGCCAAGAAGCGCCGCCAGGCCGAGGCTCGCCCGGAGGGTCGTTCCTCACGCGCGGTCGCCGGCAAGCCCGGCAAGGACTCCGTGCTCGGCTACTGGCTGGTGCCGCTGCCGACCATCGACCCGCAGGTGGTCGCGCGCAGCGGCGCCGCGCTGACGGCGTACGGCCCGGAGTTCCGCTACTCCCACTTCGCCGGCACCAAGACGCTGCGGTACGCCGTCGGCGGCGCGGTCGGCGCGTCGCTGATCGGTGTCGCCTCGCAGGTCAAGCCGGCCCGCAACTTCCTGCTCGGCAAGGTGCCGCAGGGCCAGGGCCCCGACGAGTCGAAGCGCGCGAAGTCGCGCTTCAGCGTCGACTTCGTCGCCGAGGGCGACGGTCGCACGCTCCACACGCGGGTCTCCGGTGGCGACCCGGGCTACGGCGAGACGTCGAAGATGCTCGCCGAGGCCGCCCTCTGCCTGGCCTTCGACGACAACCCGGCGTCGGCCGGGTCGGTTACGCCCGCGCAGTCGATGGGCGACAACCTGCTCGGTCGACTCCGAGCAGCCGGGATGAAGTTCGAGGTCGTCGGCTGAGCCGACGTCCTCGATCAGGGCACGACCGACTCGCACGCTGAAGGAGCACGACATGTCCTGGACCATCGACGACATCCCCGACCAGAGCGGCCGCACCGCCGTCGTCACCGGCGCCAACGGCGGCCTCGGCCTGGCGACGGCGCACGCCCTCGCCGGTGCCGGGGCGCACGTCGTGATGGCAGCGCGCAACCAGCAGAAGGCGGCCGCGGCTCGCGACGAGATCCTTGCCGCGCACCCGCAGGCCTCGCTCGAGGTCGTCGAGCTCGACCTCGGCTCGCTCGACTCGGTCGCCCGGGCCGCGGCCGAGATCCTCGAGCGTCACGACCGGATCGACCTGCTGGTCAACAATGCCGGCGTGATGGCGACGCCCGAGGGTCGCACGGTCGACGGCTTCGAGACCCAGCTCGGCACCAACCACCTCGGCCACTGGGCACTCACCTCGCACCTCCTGCCCACGGTGGTGCGCACGCCCGGCTCGCGGGTCGTGACGCTGACGAGCACCGCCCAGCACACCGGGCGTGCCCTGGACCCGAGCAACCCGCACCTCCACGAGAAGTACGACGCCTGGCGCGCCTACGGCAACTCCAAGCTCGCCAACCGGCACTTCGCCGTCGGTCTCCAGCAGCAGCTCGCCGACGCGGGGGTCGACACCATCGCGCTCACCGCGCACCCCGGCCTGACCGACTCCGACCTCCAGACCACCACCGTCGAGTCCGGCGGCGGAGGCCCGCTCGGTCGCTTCTTCCACCAGCTGACGAAGCGCACCGGCATGTCGGTGCCGCGAGGTGCGCTGAGCCAGCTGCGGGCCGCCACCGACCCCGGCGCACGCGGGGGCACGATGTACGGCCCGCTCCTCGCCACCACGGGACGTCCCGTCCGCCGGCCCCTGGTGCGCCCGGGCAGCGCGAAGGCGATCCAGCGTCTGTGGCAGGTCTCCGAGCGCGAGACCGGGCTGTCGGTCGACGTCGCCGCAGCGCTCGCTGATCGCTGACGCTGCCGGCTGACCCCGCGGGTCAGTCGGTGTCCGCACCACCCGAAGGTCGACCGGGGTCGCTCTCGGTGTCGCGGACGCGCACCGGCTCGAGCGACGGCCCCGTCGACTCGATGAGCAGGGCCACCGCCGACAGCGCTGCCCACACCAGCGCCACGGTGATGAAGTAGCGGCTGAGCGTGTGCTCCAGCGGGACGGTGCCGACGACCAGGCCCTGCCACAGGGTCGGGCCGGCGAGGAGCGCAGCGGCCCCCAGGACAGGTGCGGACAGCAGGTTCATGCTCTGACCTCCATGGTGCGTTCGACCGTGACGATGCCAGCTGATCGCACGCTGGCTGACCCGGTCAGCTCGGGATAGGACAGGACGGGGAGCCGGTCGATCGCCGGCCGGAGCAGACGTCGTACGGCGGGGCGCAGCTGAGGAGCGCATACCAGGACCGGGCGCACGTTGCGGTTCTCGTTGTCGACGAGCAGCTGGGCCGCCGAGCCGATGACGGTCTGCAACGTGATCGGGTCGAGCGCGATCATCGCGCCCTGCTCGCCGGTGCGCATGGTCTCGAGCATCCGCTGCTCGAGCTGCGGGTCGAGGCTGATGACGTGGACGACGCCGCCGGTCACGTACGGCGCCACGACACCGGGGCCGAGCGCCATCCGGGCCGACTCCACCAGCCCGTCGAGGTCCTTGCTCACCGGAGCCCGCAGCGACAGGGCCTCGTAGATGCGCACCAGGTCACGCACCGACAACCCTTCGTCGAGCAGCGACTGCAGCACGCGCTGCACCTCGCCGAGCGACAGGTGGGTCGGGGTCAGCTCGTCGACGACGTTGGGGTGCGTGCGCCGGACGACGTCGGTGAGCAGCCGCACGTCCTCGCGGCCCAGCAGACGTGCGGCGTGCGAGGTGACGACCTCGGCGAGGTGGGTGGTGATCACCGCGGACCGGTCGATGACGGTCGCGCCGCCGAGCTCGGCCTGGTGGCGCAGCTCGGCGGGGATCCACTTGGCGTCGAGCCCGAAGACGGGCTCGTGCGTGGGCTCCCCGGGCAGGGACCCGAGGAAGTCGCCGATCGCCAGCACGGTGCCCGGAGGGGCCTCGCCGCGGGCGACCTCGATGTCGAAGAGCTTGATGACGTAGGTGCTGGTCGGCAGGTCGAGGTTGTCGCGGGTGCGCACGAGCGGCACCACGACGCCCAGGTCGCCGGCGACCTTGCGGCGCAGGGCCTTGACCCGCTCGAGCAGGTCACCCCCGGACGCGGTGTCGACGAGATCGATGATGTCGGCCGACAGCTCGAGGCCGAGCGGGTCGACCTGGATCTCCTCGGCCAGTGCCTCGGGGTGGTCGCGGGAGCGCTCGAGTGCTGCCGTCTCGGCGGGAGCCCCGCCCTTGAGGGCTGCGTGGGCACCGCCCGTCGTGCTCGCGCCGTCCTTCTCGACCCGGCTCGAGAGCAGGAGCAGGGCGCCGCCGGCGATGAGGAAGGGGATCTTGGGCAGCCCGGGGATGAGGCACAGCGCCATCCCCGAGAAGCCGGCGATGCGCAACGGCATCCGGTTGGCGGTGAGCTGCCGCATGATGTCGGAGCCCATGTCGGAGGCCTCGGCCGGGTCGCCGGCGGCACGGGTCACGATCAGGCCGGTCGCGACCGAGAGCAGCAGGGCCGGGATCTGCGAGACCAGGCCGTCGCCGATCGACAGCAGCGAGTACGTCGTCACGGCGTCGCCCGCCGACATGCCCCGCTGCGCCATCCCGATGCTGAAGCCACCGAGCAGGTTGACCACCGTGATCAGGATGGCCGCGATCGCGTCGCCCTTGACGAACTTGGAGGCACCGTCCATCGCGCCGTAGAAGTCGGCCTCGGCGTGCACCTCCATGCGTCGTCGCCGTGCGGTCTCCTCGTCGATGAGGCCGGAGTTGAGGTCGGCGTCGATGGCCATCTGCTTGCCGGGCATCGCGTCGAGGGTGAAGCGGGCGCCGACCTCGGCCACGCGCCCCGCACCGTTGGTGATGACGACGAACTGGATGATCAGCAGGATCACGAAGATGATCAGGCCGACGATGAGGGAGCCACCGACGACGAAGTGGCCGAACGTGTCGATCACCTTGCCGGCGTAGCCGTCGGTGAGGACGAGACGGGTGGCGCTGACGTTGAGCGCGAGACGGAACAGCGTCATCACCAGCAGCACGGCCGGGAACGCGGCGAAGTCGAGGGGACGCACGACGAACATCGCGGTCAGCAGGATGAGCAGGGCGCCGGTGATGTTGGCGGCGATGAGCAGGTCCAGCACCACAGCCGGCAGCGGGATCACCAGCATGACTACGATCAGCACG
>NZ_JAXMNS010000270.1:0-5392 GCF_034670285.1 Nocardioides sp.
CCGCGACGTCGTCCAGACCAACTGGAAGACCGGCGCGTCGGTCTTCGAGCAGCGCGGGGTGGAATACCCCACGACCTGGTCGGTCAACGCCTCGACGATCGTGACCACCAAGTACTTCCGCGGCGCCGTCGGCACCGACGCCCGCGAGTGGAGCCTCAAGCAGCTCATCGACCGGATCGTGACCACCTACACCAAGGCCGGCCTCGACCACGGCTACTTCGCCACCCCGGGCGACGCCGAGGTCTTCGAGCACGAACTCACCTGGTTGCTGGTCAACCAGTACTTCTCCTTCAACAGCCCCGTGTGGTTCAACGTCGGCACGTCCTCGCCGCAGCAGGTCTCGGCCTGCTTCATCCTCTCGGTCGACGACTCGATGGACTCGATCCTCAACTGGTACAAGGAAGAGGGCTTCATCTTCAAGGGCGGCTCCGGCGCCGGCCTCAACCTCTCGCGCATCCGCTCCTCCAAGGAGCTCCTCTCCTCCGGCGGCACCGCCTCGGGCCCCGTCTCCTTCATGCGCGGTGCCGACGCCTCGGCCGGCACCATCAAGTCCGGTGGCGCCACGCGCCGTGCGGCGAAGATGGTCGTGCTCGACGTCGATCACCCCGACATCGAGGAGTTCGTGATGACCAAGGCCAAGGAGGAGGACAAGATCCGGGCCCTGCGTGACGCGGGCTACGACATGGACCTCGGCGGCGTCGACATCACCTCGGTGCAGTACCAGAACGCCAACAACTCGGTGCGCGTCTCGGACGAGTTCATGCGTGCGGTCGAGGACGGCACCGACTTCGCGCTGCGCGACCGCAAGAACGGCGACGAGATCGAGCGCGTCGACGCCCGCGACCTGTTCCACAAGATCAGCCAGGCCGCCTGGGCCTGCGCCGACCCGGGTCTGCAGTACGACGACACGATCAACGACTGGCACACCAACCCCGAGACCGGCCGCATCACCGCGTCCAACCCGTGCTCGGAATACATGTCGCTCGACAACTCCTCGTGCAACCTCGCCAGCCTCAACCTGTTGAAGTTCCTCAAGGACGACGACACCTTCGACGCTGCGCTGTTCGCGAAGGCCGTCGACTTCATCATCACCGCGATGGACATCTCGATCTGCTTCGCCGACTTCCCGACCGAGCCCATCGGTGACACCACGCGTGACTACCGCCAGCTCGGCATCGGCTACGCCAACCTCGGCGCGCTGCTCATGGCCATGGGCCTGGGCTACGACTCCGACGGTGGCCGCGCGATGGCTGCGACCATCACCTCGCTGATGACCGGCCAGTCCTACAAGCGTTCGGCCGAGCTCGCCGCGATCGTCGGCCCCTACGCCGGCTACGCCCGCAACGCCGAGGCCCACCAGCGCGTCATGCGCAAGCACCAGGCGGCCAACGACACGATCCGCACCCTCGCGATCGCAGACAGCCAGGTTCACAAGGCCGCCACGCAGGCGTGGGCCGACGTGCTCTCCCTGGGCTCCAGCAACGGTTTCCGCAACGCCCAGGCCTCGGTGCTCGCGCCGACCGGCACCATCGGCTTCATGATGGACTGCGACACCACCGGCATCGAGCCGGACTTCTCGCTGGTCAAGTTCAAGAAGCTCGTCGGCGGCGGCTCGATGCAGATCGTCAACCAGACGATCCCGCGTGCGCTGAAGAAGATGGGCTACCAGCCCGAGTCGGTCGAGGCGATCGTGGCCTACATCGCCGAGCACGGTCACGTCATCGACGCCCCGGGTCTGCGTACCGAGCACTACGAGGTGTTCGACACCGCCATGGGTGCGCGCTCGCTCAAGCCCATGGGCCACGTGCGGATGATGGCTGCCTGCCAGCCGTTCCTCTCGGGTGCCATCTCCAAGACGGTCAACCTGCCCGAGTCGGCCTCGGTCGAGGAGATCGAGGACGTCTACCTGCAGAGCTGGAAGCTCGGCCTCAAGGCGACCGCGGTCTACCGCGACAACTGCAAGGTCGGCCAGCCGCTCTCCGACGGCAAGGGCGACAACAAGGGCAAGGACTCCAACAAGTCCTCGGAGGCTGAGCTCGACGAAGCCCCGAAGGTGATCGAGAAGGTCGTCTACGCCCCCACCCGCAAGCGTCTGCCCAAGTCGCGCGTCTCGCGCACCACGTCGTTCACCGTCGGCGGTGCCGAGGGCTACATGACCTCCGGCGCCCACGACGACGGCCAGCTCGGCGAGGTCTTCCTCAAGCTCGGCAAGCAGGGCTCGACCCTGGCCGGCGTGATGGACGCCTTCTCGATCGCTGTCTCCATCGGCCTGCAGTACGGCGTCCCGCTCGAGACCTACGTCGCGAAGTTCACCAACCTGCGCTTCGAGCCCGCCGGTCTCACCGACGACCCGGACGTCCGGATGGCGCAGAGCCTCATGGACTACGTCTGGCGCCGGCTGGCGCTGGACTACCTGCCCTTCGAAGAGCGCGCCGCGATGGGCATCTTCTCCGCCGAGGAGCGTCAGCGTCACCTCGAGACCGGCTCCTACGAGCTGCTCGCCGAGGAGACCGGCTCGGCCTCCGAGCTCGTCGAGGCCACTGTCGTCCCGGAGGCTGAGCAGCGAGCGCAAGCGAGCGCCGACGAAGCCCCGGCCGCGGAGCCCGCGAAGGCCCACACCTCCGCCGAGCTCCTCGAGCAGCTCACCGGCACCGCGGTCGACAGCCCGCTCTGCATGACCTGCGGCACCAAGATGCGCCCCGCCGGCTCTTGCTACGTGTGCGAGGGCTGCGGAAGCACCTCTGGCTGCAGCTGATGACAACTTGCACGTAACGCAGACAGTATTTGCACGAATTGCAGACGGATTTGCAGCAGACGCAGACCGGTTTGCAGACAAGTAGGACATGTCAGAGGGGCTGGAACTTTGGTTCCAGCCCCTCGGTCATCAGACTTACACCCGCTGACGCAGTGCGTATTCTTCCGGCTAGCGCCGCAGATGAGTCCGCATTTACCGATGGGCGCGCGGTGATACAAAAAATGGACCGATGAACCACCCTCGTGGGGCAGGGGAACAGATGCAGCAACTGAGGCCCATCGTTCACCCCGGCCAGGCGGACACGCTCGTGCACTTCTGCGGGCGTGCGCGTCCGACCAACGCGCCCGAGGCCGCGTTTCTCAGCCCCGAAGAGCGGCTCAGCAATATCGTCGCCGAGGAGGTACTGCGTGCCCACCCGACGCACGGCAATCCCAACCCGGTTGTGTGCTTCAGTGAGAGTGATCACGGCGGCGTGGAGGCTTTGCTTCGCCACTTCCAGTTCGATGGATGGGGCTTGATTGTCCAGCGCCAGTGGGCGTGGAGCGCTGGCGGCGGTCCTGTCTGGTACGCCAGGTCCGAGATGTGGGAGCGCGTCTGCAGCCAGGTCGACCGAGACGCGCTGGCGTTCATAGTTCGAACAGAACCGGGCAGCGCTGACTGGCTCCACGAGCGGGAGTGGCGAGTCCCCTGCCCACGTGGGGAACTCCCTCTCATCAGCGTCGAAGTTGTGGCTCTACTCGTCTCGGATGCCGCCTGGGAGCCGCGCCCGATTCCTGAGTACGTCGCGTACGACGGGGGCGTCTGGGCAGACGTCACGCCCCGGCTCGCTTGCTCAGTCCCACGCTGGCTATGGGACGGCATCGCAATCACTCAACTGCCGCCGCTGGATGAGCGCGTCGAGATATGGCCGGTGCAGCCGTAGGGGTACCAAACGTGGACACATCCGGGGTAGCCATGGATGTCAGCAGCGTCCTGAGGCACAACAATTAGGACGCGTCGTCGGTGCGACGCACGGGGCCGTTAAACGCGGCAAGGAGCCGCAGTTGGGTCAAGAACTCCTCTGACTCCACGTCCACGTTGGAGTTTGCCTCGAACGACTGGGCTTCCTCTAACGAGACGTCGGCTAAGAGGTAGGCGATCACCCGGTGGGCCGTGATGCCGGTTTGCCTCCACGCCTCAACCTGCCGACGAGCCCGAAAAGCGTCATCCACTCGAACGGTCGGCATCGTGTCGAACGCCTCCTGCTGCCGTGCCGGGTCAGCCGTCCACAGGGGCCACCCAAAGAGCAGGACCCGCACCTGCGCAATCTGCTGCTCTTTCCACGCTGGTGTTCCTGTCATCCGGTCAACCCCTAGACGTTGAAGGCGTACGCAACGTCCTCGCTGAGCGAGAACCGGTTACCAGTGCCGGTGCCGAAGTTGATGGCTCCACGATTCTTGAGGGCACCGAGTTGGACCTGGTGGTCGTTGCGAGTTTCGCGCATGGAGATGTTGCCGGTGTAGATGGCGTAGAGGACACGGGCAGTGCCTTGGTGCATGCCTTCGCCGTCGTCGTGAAGTTCGGCGAGGCGCTGCCGCGCCTGGTCAGCGCGGTCGTCGAGGGGCCGGATGGTGATGCCCATGGTGTTCTCGTGCACTCGGAGGCCGGTGTGACGAAGGCGTGCGTCGAGGCCGGTGAGGGCGGTGCGGAGCCGATCGAGGTCCCATTGGAGAGCGACGGCGAGCCGGTCGGGTTTGTGCATTGTGCGCTCAGAAAGCAGGAGTCCTGCGAGGGTGTGGAGGTCGTCTTCGTCGGTGTCTTCGGGCTCGGCTGGCGGTGGCTGATCCAGCAGTTGTCCAGGGGTGAGTCCAAGTTGAGTCAGTCCCCGGTAGATATCAGCGACCTGGGTGCTGCGGCTGAGTTCGTTGCGGTGGAGGATGGCGCGGACGGTGGCGTCGCCGAGACCGGTGCGGCGGGCGAGTTCCCGTTCGCTGATACGCATTTCAAGGACGCGTTCGCGGACCTTCTCGCCGTTGGCGTAGACAACACGGTCGGTACTGGTCATGGCGTCTTTCCGTTCTTGATGTCGTCCGCGCTGGGTAGGTGTTGGGACACGAGCGGCAGGAGCGCGACGCCGAGGTTGGTGTTCCACCGTTCACGGCCGGTGACGTTGGACGCTTCGTGGGCTTGCACCGACGGGAGGTTAAGGTCGACGGCCGCACGGCGATGCGCATGTCCGATGGCGCGACTGGAGCCGAGGATGAACGGGTCGGTGCCTGCCGCGCCTTGGATAGTGCGAAGGATGCGCTGGGCGCGAAGGTAGGTGCGGGCGGCGTCGGACAGTGGCAGATGGTCGACTGTTGTGAGGTGGCCTTCGTCGGTCACGTCGTTGATGCGCAGAGCGGCGACTTGGTCGCGGGAGAGGTCCGCGTCTCGCAGGATGACGACGGCCGCACGCCACGGGTTGCGGTAGGCGCGCAGCGTCCGGACCTCCGCAGGGGTGAGCCTGCGGTGTTCGGAGTCTTGGATGCCTTTGAGGAAGTAGCCCAGGTTCACTTTCAGCAGTAGGCCGTGGGTAAACATGGCTGCCTGCGCGGACCGGGCGACAACGAGGGCCTTGCCGATGTGTTCGGTGTCAGCGACGGCGGCGGTGATGCC
>NZ_JAXMNS010000271.1:0-5364 GCF_034670285.1 Nocardioides sp.
AGTCCAGCCGCCGGGTCGACCCGGCCCGCGGGGCTCACGAGGGCCGCTCGCGCCCCGCGAGTCGACGCAGGCCGCGTCGCAGCGGGGCAGGGACGGCGGCCCGCAGGCCGTGCGGGAGCTTGTCGGCGGAGTGCTCCACCTGCGCGGGCTTCTTCGAGGCCGCGCCTGCCTCGGCCGCCTTCGCACCGGGCCGCTGCGGGCCGCGCCGCGCACGAGCCTCGGCCGCCACGACCGACGACCGTGAGATCGCCTCGGCCTCCGCGTAGAGATCGGTGTACGCCGCGCGCAGGTCGTCGAGCGTCGCGTGCTCGGCGGGGGTGTCGCCGCCGGGGTCGGCCAACCGGTTGAGCGCGCTCCAGGTCTCGGCCGTGAGCTCGTGCAGTCGGGGCGGCAGGGCGAGGTCGTCGAGGCTCTGCCCCATCCGCCGCAGCGACGGGTCGACGAAGCGGTGGCCCTCGCGGATCCGCTCGGAGTCGGCGTGCAGCACGTGCTCGAGCCCCAGGGTCTCGCCCACGTGCATCGTCGTGCGGGTCCAGTCGTCGAGCAGGTCGGCGTAGCGCACGAACACCCGACCGCCGTCGGCCGCGGACTCGCGGGTGCCTCGCTCGGTGTGCAGCAGCATGTTGAGCCAGGACGCCGTCAGGTGCGCCGAGCCGAGCGTGTTGGCGTAGTAGGTCTGCTTGCTCCCGACCACTTCCGCGGGCGGTCGGAGCATGGTGGCGAAGACCGGGGTCGCCTGGGTGCGGATCGCCGCCACCCGCCACAGCGCCAGGAACCAGCTCAGTCGGGGGTCCTTGACGACGAGCTCGTGGTTGACCGCGAAGTGACCTTCCAGCCACTCGGCGGTGGCGGTGCGCTCCGGCTCGCGGGTGCTCACGCGACCGGTCTCGAACCACGCCTCGGGGCGGGAGTCGGAGACCTGGACGCCGGCCTCGCGCAGCAGCCGGTCGTGGTGGTCGACGACCCACTGCGGCTCGCTGAAGCCCTTGGGGTTGCTGGCGTCGGCCGGCACCTCGGGGCGCGGCACGTGGAGGCCGAGGATCTGCATCAGCCCGGCCATGGTGCTCGTGCCGCTCCGCCCGGCGCCGGCGACGAAGAGCACCTTGCGCGCGCGGTCGGTGGTGCGCTCGACGGGCTCGACGGGCTCGACAGGGCTGGTCGGCGGGACAGAGGCACTCACGAGGCGCGATGCTATCGCCCGCGAGTGGCTCGGGCGGAGCGCGACGCGGCATCACTAGCCTGGGGCCATGCGATGGCGACGGCGTACCTCGACGGCTGACCCTCTGATCAGCGTCGTCATCCCGGTCTTCGACGTCGAGGACTACCTGCCCGCCTGCCTCGACAGCGTGCTCGCCCAGACCCACGCCACGCTCGAGGTGATCGTGGTGGACGACGGCTCGACCGACTCCTCGGGTGCCATCGCCGACGCGTACGCCGTCCGCGACGAGCGCGTGCACGTCGTCCACACCGTCAATCGCGGGCTGGGCGCAGCGCGCAACGAGGGCCTGCGCCATGCCACCGGCGACCTGCTCGCCTTCGCCGACTCCGACGACGTCGTGCCCCCGGAGGCCTACGCCACGCTGCTGCGTCCGGTCCAGCGCGTGGGCGCCGACCTGGTGACCGGCTCGATCGCGCGGTGGCACCCCGAGGCACCCGACGAGACGGCCCGGCTGGCTCAGCCGCCGTGGATGCGACGACTGCACGCGACCCGACGTTCGGCGGTGATCGACCAGATGCCCGAGCTGCTCGGTGACGTCTTCGCCTGGAACAAGCTCTACCGACGCGAGTTCTGGGACCGGGCCGGCCTCAGCTGGCCCGAGGGCACGCGCTACGAGGACCAGCCGACGCTCACCCACGCCTACCTCCAGGCACGCCTGGTCGCCGTCGTCCCCGAGATCGTCTACCACTGGCGGATCCGCACCGACGGCACGTCGATCACCCAGCAGCGGGCCTCGCTGACCGACCTCCGCGACCGGTGGGCGACCAAGCGCACCTCGCAGCAGTCGGTCAGCGACTACGGCTCGCCCAAGGTGTCGAAGATCTTCCACGACCGCGTGCTCGCCGGCGACCTCCACCAGTACTTCGTGCTCATCCCCGACGCCGACGACGAGTGGTACGACCTCCTGGAGGCGGGCGTGCGGGAGTTCTTCGGGGAGCGCTCCCTCGTCCACTCCGGCCTTCCGCCCATGCACCGCCTCACCGGCTGGCTGGTCGAGCAGGGCCGACGCGAGGACGCCGCGCACGTGATGCGCTTCCTGCACGACCTGCCGAAGGGGGCCTGGGCGCCGCGCGTCGAGGACGGCCAAGGCCGTCGGATCGACGTGCCCGGGCTGGACCCGAGCACCCTCGACCGGGCAGCGGTGGCGCTACGCGACCACGAGCGCTGACCCGCCCAGGGAGCACAGATAGAGGCGTCCACCCCTCGGTGGTGGTTAGGGTTGCTGGGTTTCCCTCACTCTCCCAGCGCGAATCGAGCCACCAGATGATCGAGTTCGAGTCGGTGACCAAGCAGTTCCCGGACGGCACCGTGGCCGTCAAGGACTTCAGCCTCACGCTGCCCACGCACAAGACGACGGTCTTCGTCGGATCCTCCGGCTGCGGCAAGACCACGCTCCTGCGCATGATCAACCGGATGATCGACCCGACCTCGGGACGCATCACCATCGACGGCGAGGACATCACCGGCCAGGACAAGGTCAAGCTGCGACGCAGCATCGGCTACGTGCTCCAGGCCTCGGGGCTGCTGCCCCACCGCAAGGTGATCGACAACGTCGCCACCGTGCCGATGCTCAACGGAGTGCCCAAGGCTCAGGCCCGCGAAGCGGCGCTCGACCTCCTCGACAAGGTCGGCCTCGATCGCTCGCTGGCGAAGCGCTACCCGCGTCAGCTCTCCGGGGGCCAGCAGCAGCGCGTCGGGGTGGCCCGGGCGCTCGCGAGCGACCCCAACGTCCTGCTCATGGACGAGCCGTTCGGCGCCGTCGACCCGATCGTGCGCGCCGACCTCCAGACCGAGCTCAACCGGCTCCAGGCCGACCTCGGCAAGACGGTCGTCTTCGTGACCCACGACGTCGACGAGGCGTTCCTGCTCGCCGACCAGGTCGTGATCCTCAAGAAGGGCGGCGAGATCGCCCAGGCCGGCACCCCCGCGGAGATCCTGGCCGACCCGGCCGACGACTTCGTGGCCTCGTTCATCGGTGCCGACAAGAGCAAGCGCCGGCTCCGGCTCCACCGCGACCCCCAAGGTGTCGACCTCGTGGTCGACGAGGACGGCCGCATGGTCGGTGTCCTGCGGGGAGACTGAGCGCGGCCATGGACTGGACTCTCGCCAACCTCGACCTCATCCGGAGCGTGACCTGGACCCACGTTCAGATTGCGATCCTGCCGATCGTGCTGAGCTTCTTCCTCGCCCTGCCCCTGGGCTGGCTCGCCAACCGCACGCCGTTGCTGCGCTCGATCGTGATCACCGCCGGCAGCCTGCTCTACACGATTCCCTCGCTGCCGCTGTTCGTGATCCTGCCGCTCATCCTCGGCACCCGGGTGCTCGACGCGACCAACCTCGTCGTGGCCCTGACGATCTACGGCGTCGCGATCATGACCCGCGCAGCGGCTGACGCCCTCGCCTCGGTCGACGCCATCACGGTCGACGCCTCGATCGCGGTCGGCTTCTCGCCCGCCTCGCGATTCCTGCGCGTCGAGCTGCCGCTGGCCGGTCCGGTCCTGCTGGCCGGCATCCGGGTGGTCTCGGTCAGCACCATCGCGCTGGTCTCGGTCGGCGTCATCATCGGCTCGCGCAACCTCGGCTTCCTGTTCGCCAACGGCAAGCAGCGCGACATCCTCGAGGAGGTCGTGGTCGGGATCCTGATCAGCCTGCTGCTCGCCCTGGTGTTCGACGTGATCATCGTGCTCCTCGGCCGCATCTTGATGCCGTGGAACCGCAAGGCCCCCACGAAGTCGCGACGCTCGCGCACCGAGGTGCCCGACCAGGATTCCGACGTGTCGACCAACCCGGGCTGGAACACCGTTGCTCGCGCCGGCGGGGGCGATGCCTGATGGAGCTCTTCCTCAGCGCGCTGCGCTGGGTCGTCGACCCTGCCAACTGGGAGCCGGGCAGCCTGAGCCCGCTCCCCATCCAGGACCGCCTCTGGGAGCACCTGCGCTACACCGCCGCCTCCGTCGTCATCGCCGCCCTGATCGCGCTCCCGCTGGGCTTCTACATCGGCCACACCGGACGGGGTCGCCAGTTCGTGATCGGCTTCACCGGTGCCATGCGCGCGCTGCCGACCCTCGGGCTCCTGTACTTCCTGCTGATGGTCTTCGGCTACTGGTTGTCCTTCGACACCGCGCCGATCGTCGGCGCCACGATCGCGTTCGTCATCCTCGCCATCCCCTCGATGCTCGCCGGCGCCTACGCCGGGCTCGAGGCGGTGGACCGCCAGACGATCGACGCGGCCCGTGCCAGCGGGATGACGGAGTGGCAGATCCTGGTCAAGGTCGAGATCCCGCTCTCACTGCCCCTCATCATCGGCGGCCTGCGGGCTGCGACCCTCCAGGTGATCGCCACGGTCACCATCGCGTCGTACGCCGGACTGGGAGGGCTGGGACGCATCATCACCAGCGGCATCGGCCTCAACGACTACGACAAGATCCTCGGCGGCGCCCTCCTGGTCACCGCCCTCGCACTTCTGGTCGACGGCCTCTTCGCCGTCGCCCAGCGACTCACGGCTCGTCCGGGAGTCACCGAGCAACGCCCCGCGGCACGTCGCCGCACCAGTCGGTCACCACGGCCGCGCACGCGTCAAGACGCGTGAGAAGAAAGGGACCACCACCATGCCCAGCAACCACCTGCTCCGTCGTATCGGAACGGCCGTCGCCGCTGTCGGCCTCACCGCGTCCCTCGCTGCCTGCGCCTCGGAGGACCCCACCGCCCCCGACACAGGGGACTCCGGCTCCTCCGCCGGCGGTGACGTCACCGTCGGCTCGTTCGCCTTCCCCGAGAGCGAGATCCTCGGCGAGATCTACTCCCAGGCCCTCGAGGACGCCGGCTTCAAGGTGACCGAGCGCTTCAACATCGGCCCGCGCCAGCAGACGATTCCCGCTCTCCAGGACGGCTCGATCAACCTGATCCCGGAGTACAACGGCAACCTGCTGGCCTACTACGACACCGAGTACACCGAGCGCACGACCGAGGAGGTCGACGGCGCCCTGACCGATCTCGCCGGCAATCTCTGAGGCGGACAGGAACGCCACCTCGACATTGTCGAGGCCATCGATGCGGGCGCGGTATTTGCGATCGTCCTCGGGCAGGATGACCGCGAGGCCTGCCTTGGCCAGCACCTCGAGCGACTGTTCCTTGAGACGGCCCTT
>NZ_JAXMNS010000272.1:0-5357 GCF_034670285.1 Nocardioides sp.
TCAGCCCCATGACGGTCCATTTTCCGCGGGCCGAAATCAGCTGGAGAAAGAGGAATCGTGCTCAGCGCGTTCGCCAACGCTTTCCGAACCCCGGACCTGCGGCGCAAGCTGCTTTTCGTCCTGATGATCATTGTCATCTTCCGGGCCGGTTCCCAGATCCCTGCTCCCGGCGTCAACGTCGCGAACGTCCAGGCTTGCCTGAGCGACGCGGCCAACAACGACGGTGTCTACAACCTGATCAACCTGTTCTCGGGTGGTGCGCTGCTCCAGCTCACCGTTTTCGCGCTCGGGATCATGCCCTACATCACCGCCAGCATCATCCTGCAGCTGCTCGTCGTGGTCATCCCGCGGCTCGAAGCGCTGAAGAAGGAGGGCCAGGGCGGCCAGGCGAAGATCACCCAGTACACCCGCTACCTGACGTTGGGCCTCGCGCTCCTGCAGGCCACCGGCATCGTCGCGCTGGCGCGCTCGGGCAACCTGTTGCAGAACTGCCCCCAGGACCTGCTGCACAGCAACACGCTGTCGACGTTCGTCACCATGGTCATCACGATGACCGCCGGCACGGCCGTCATCATGTGGCTCGGTGAGCTCATCACCGACCGCGGCGTCGGCAACGGCATGTCGATCCTCATCTTCACCCAGGTCGTCGCGACCTTCCCGTCCGGTCTGTGGGCCGTCGGTCGCCAGAACGGCTGGTGGGTCTTCGGGATCGTCCTGGCCGTCGGCCTCGTGATCGTGGCTGCGGTCATCTTCATCGAGCAGGCGCAGCGACGCATCCCGGTGCAGTACGCCCGCCGGATGGTCGGGCGCAAGATGTTCGGTGGCAGCTCGACCTACATCCCGCTGAAGGTCAACCAGGCCGGCATCATCCCGGTCATCTTCGCCTCCTCGCTGCTCTACCTGCCGGGCATGGCCGTGCAGTTCAACCAGACGAGCACCAACCCGGTGATCGACTTCTTGAACACCTACCTCGTCAACGGCGACCACCCGCTCTACATGGCCCTCTACTTCGGCCTCATCATCTTCTTCACCTACTTCTACGTGTCGATCACCTTCAACCCTGCCGAGGTGGCCGACAACATGAAGAAGTACGGCGGCTTCATCCCCGGGATCCGGGCGGGCAAGCCGACCGAGGACTACCTGTCCTACGTCCTGTCCCGCATCACGTTCCCTGGAGCTCTCTACCTCGGCCTGATCGCGTTGATCCCGCTGATCGCCCTGGTGCTCATCGGCGCCAACCAGAACTTCCCGTTCGGCGGCACCTCGATCCTGATCATGGTCGGCGTCGCGCTGGACACGGTGAAGCAGATCGAGAGCCAGCTCCAGCAGCGAAACTACGAAGGGTTCCTGCGCTGATATGCGTCTCATCCTGATGGGTCCTCCTGGTGCCGGCAAGGGCACCCAGGCGACGTTCGTCGCCCAGCACTTCGGCATCCCGGCGATCTCGACGGGTGACATCTTCCGTGCCAACGTCGGGCAGGGCACCCCGCTGGGGCTCGAGGCGCAGACGTTCATGGACGCGGGGGAGTACGTCCCCGACGAGGTCACCAACAAGATGGTCCGCAACCGGATCGCCGAGTCGGACGCGACCGAGGGATTCCTCCTCGACGGCTACCCGCGCACGACCGCCCAGGTCGCCGAGCTCGACCAGATGGTCGAGGCCACCGGCCACCAGATCGACGCCGCGGTGGTGCTGACCGTCAACGAGGAAGAGCTCGTGCAGCGCCTGCTGCAGCGTGCGCAGACCGATGGCCGCGCCGACGACACCGAGGACGTCATCCGGCACCGCCAGACCGTCTACGCCGAGCAGACCGAGCCGCTGATCGGCGTCTACCGCGAGCGCGGCCTCCTGGTCGAGGTCGATGGCATGGGCGACGTCGACGACGTCACGGCCCGGATCTTCGCAGCGCTGAACGACCTGCCCCGGTCCTGACGGCCAGGAGATCGTGATGGGCTGGCGTGACCGGGGAATCGAGCTCAAGACCCCGGAGCAGATCGAGGGCATGCGCATGGCGGGCCTGGTGGTCGGACGCACCCTCGAGATGTTGCGCGAGGTGGCGCGTCCCGGTCTCAGCACGGCTGAGCTCGATGCTGCCGCCGAGGCACAGATCCGCTCCTCGGGTGCCACGCCGTCCTTCCTGGGCTACCACGGCTTCACCGGCTCGATCTGCGTGTCGGTCAACGACGAGGTCGTGCACGGCATGCCGGGGCCACGGGTGCTGGTCGAGGGCGATGTGGTCTCCATCGACTGCGGCGCGATCGTCGACGGCTGGCACGGCGACGCAGCCATCACCTTGGCGCTCGGTGACGTGCCCGACGAGGTGACCGCCTTGATGCGGGTGACCGACGAAGCCATGTGGCGCGGCATCGCAGCCGCGCGGCTCGGCGGTCGGGTGAGTGACATCTCGCACGCCGTGGAGCAGCACGTCCGCGCTGCGGGCGACTACGGGATCCTCGAGGACTACACCGGCCACGGGATCGGCAGCGAGATGCACCAGCCGCCCGACGTCCCCAACTACGGCCGGCCCGGCCGCGGGCCTCGGCTCGTGAAGGGCCTGGCGCTCGCGGTCGAGCCGATGGTGACCCTCGGCAGCGCCGACACCGACGTGCTGGACGACGACTGGACCGTGGTCACGCGCGACGGCTCCAAGGCCGCCCACAGCGAGCACACCTTCACCCTGACCGACGAGGGTGCATGGGTGCTGACCGCCATCGACGGCGGCCGCGAACAGCTCGCGGCGCTCGGCGTGCCCTACGGCGGCGACTGAAGGCTGCGAGCGTCCCACGTCACGTCGTCGTGGATGCTCGAGTTCTCGGGGTGCGTGGCAGACTTCGCCCTCGTGGATGTCTCAGCACTTGAATGGACCATCACCATCGCTGTCACGGTGGGAGTCCTGCTCTTCGACGTGGTCGTGATCGCGCGCAACCCGCACGAGCCGACCATGCGCGAGTGTGCGATTGCGCTGTCCGGCTACGTCGGGGCCGCGATCCTGTTCGGCATCTGGATCTTCGTGTTCCACGGCTCGGCCGACGGGCACAACTTCGGCGTCGAGTTCTTCGCCGGGTGGCGCACGGAGTACAGCCTCTCGATCGACAACCTCTTCGTGTTCATCATCTTGATGAACGCTCTGGCGGTCCCGCGTCACCTGCAGCAAGAGGCGCTCATGGTCGGGATCATCCTGGCCCTGGTGTTCCGGGCCATCTTCATCGCCGCCGGCTACACGCTGATCGAGAACTTCAGCTGGGTCTTCTACCTCTTCGGTGCGTTCCTGGTCTACACCGCGTTCAAGCTGGTGCAGAGCTATCGCGAGCACGAGGAGGAGCACCCGGAGGAGAACGCGGTCGTCACCTTCGCCCGCAACCGCCTCAACGTCGGCGAGGACTACCAGGGGCTCAAGCTCTGGTACCGCCTCGAGGGGATCCGCTTCGTCTCCCCGATGCTGATCGTGATCATCGCCCTGGGCACGACCGACATCCTCTTCGCCCTCGACTCGATCCCGGCGATCTTCGGCATCACCGAGGAGCCCTACCTCGTCTTCACCGCCAACGTCTTCGCGCTCATGGGTCTGCGCCAGCTCTACTTCCTGCTCGGCGGGCTGCTCGAGCGCCTGGTCTACCTCTCGCTCGGACTCTCCTTCATCCTGGCCTTCATCGGGGTCAAGCTGGTGCTCCACGCGCTCCACGAGAACGAGCTGCCGTTCATCAACGGTGGCGAGCACGTGACCGCGGTCCCGGAGATCAGCTCGCTGCTCAGCCTCGGGGTGATCATCGTGACCCTCGCGGTCACCACGGTCGCCAGCCTGGCGAAGGACAAGCGCGACTCCGAGAACCGCTCCGCGAGCGTCTGAGTCAGTCTCTCGGCCGGTCCGGCGCCTCGGCGTACGGCCAGACGACGTAGCGGTAGGCCGCGAAGTTGGCGGCAAGGCTGGTGCCGATCGAGGCGAGCTTGACCACCAGCAGCACCGACGTCGCCTCCGGATCGAGCGACCAGGTCGCGGCGAGCGCCAGCAGGGTGTGGATCACCACGGGTTGCAGGACCCACATCACGGTGCCGGTGCTCGCGAGGAACAACGCTGCGTGGCGCAGGGTCAGTCGGCGCGCGCCGAAGGTGAAGAGCCCGTTGACGACGAAGCTGAACGTCATGCCGGCGCTGGTCGAGACGAAGTTGGCCGCCAGCACGCCGAGCTGGGCATGGAGGAGCAGGAAGAGCCCGAGGTCGAGCAGGGTGTTGACGACGCCGACGCCGGCGAAGCGGGCCAGCGTCAGGCGACGCGAGCGGACCCCGACCCCGGGGGCCTGACCGGTCAGCGGGCACCGTCGCGGGGTCCACGAGCAGCGATCGCCAAGGAGTAGAGGGGCCGGTTCTGGGCCTCGACGTAGACGCGTCCGAGGTAGGAGCCGATGACTCCCATCATGATCAGCTGGATGCCGCTGAGGAGGAACATGCCGACCCCGAGGAACGCCCAGCCGGGCACCGACTGCTCAGGGTAGAAGATCCGGACCCCGGCCACGTAGCAGGCGAGCATCACCGACAACGCCGAGATGACGAAGCCGAGGCGCGAGATCCAGCGCAGCGGCGCCGTCGAGAAGCCGGCGATGCCGCTGGCGGCGAACGCGATCATCTTGCGCAGGGGGTAGCCGGTCTCTCCGGCGAACCGCTCGTCGCGGTCGAACAGCACCGCCTCCTGACGGAAGCCGACGTGCGCCACGATGCCTCGCAGGAAGCGGTCGTGCTCGCGATATCGGGCGACCTCCTGCACCACGCGCTGGTCCATCAACCGGAAGTCGCCGACGTTGCGGGGGATCTCGATGGAGGCCAGTCGGTCGAGGAGCCAGTAGAAGCCGAAGGCAGTCGCACGCTTGAAGGCCGAGTCCCGACGGCTGCGACGCTGGGCGAAGACGACGTCGACGCCGCTCTCCCAGAGCGCGATCATCTCGAGGCTCACCCGCGGTGGATCCTGGAGATCGGTGTCCATGATGACGACCGCGGCCGAGTCGGTGCACGCGTCGAGCCCAGCGGTCACCGCCACCTGGTGGCCGAAGTTGCGCGAGAGGCTCAGCACGGTGACCCGGTCGTCGGCCTCCCGCAGGGCGAGCAGGTGCTCGAGGGAGTCGTCGCGGCTGCCGTCGTCGACGTAGAGGAACTCGAAGACGTAATCGTCACGCGCAGACGTCGCCTCGAGCAGCGCCCGGTGGAACGTGGCGATGTTGTCGGCCTCGTTGTAGACCGGAAGCACGTAGGAGATCGTGCGGCGCCCGGGACTGTCTGCCGGGTCGGAGGCGGACTCGAACGACTGCGTCACTGCTCGTGCTCCCTGTCTGCTCCGTTGCGCGGATCGTGGACGACCCCTTGGGAC
>NZ_JAXMNS010000273.1:0-5319 GCF_034670285.1 Nocardioides sp.
CGTCCGCTCTGGCTGCCGCGAGCGCGGCCGCCGCGGGCTCAACAGCTGCTCGCAGCTGCGCGAGCTCGATCAGGTGGGAGCGCCGCTCCGGGCCGTCGAGGCGCCAGCGGATCACGGCGGGGTCGAAGGCGTCCCACTCGTCGCGCTCGAGCACGGTGACACCGGTCCGGCGTCGGCTTCGCACGAGACCCATCGAGGCAAGAACCTGCACGACCTCACGTGCGATGGTGCGCGAGATGCTGAACTCCTGACCGAGCCACTCCAGGGTGATCCGGGTGCCCGGCTCGAGGGCGCCCCGCACGATCCGACCGCCGAGCTCGCTGATCGCGTTGTCGTACACCGTCGCCATGGTCGAACCCTAAGGTCATATCTGTGACCGGCTCGGCCGGGGCGCTGGTGATCGTCGTCATGGGGGTCTCCGGCACCGGCAAGTCGTCGGTTGCCGCGCTGCTCGCTGCTGGGCTCGGCGTCGACCTCGTCGAGGGCGATGCCTTCCACCCGGCGAGCAACATCGACAAGATGAGCGCCGGGGTCGCCCTGACCGACGACGATCGGTGGCCGTGGCTGGAGGTGCTGGCTGCGCTGGCTCGCGAGGAGCGTGCGGCCGACCGCTCGGTGGTGCTGACCTGCTCGGCGCTCAAGCGCAGCTATCGCGACGTCCTGCGCAGCGGTGTCGAGGAGGGGCAGGTGTTCTTCGTGCACCTGCACGCCGTGGCCGAGGTGCTCGCCGAGCGGATGGCGCGCCGTACCGAGCACTTCATGCCGGCCGCGCTGCTCGCCTCTCAGCTCGCGACGCTCGAACCGCTGGAGGACGACGAGCGCGGGGTCACGGTCGACGTCGTGGGGCCGCTCGCGGACGTCGCGGCGGCAGCTCGGCTGGAGGTCGAGCGGGCGCGGACAGGAAGTTGAACCTGAATCCAGGTTCAACTATCGTCCGAGGTCACCCGCTGACCTAGGAGACCTCATGGATTTCGCCCCGAGCCCGCGCGCCCTCGAGTACCAGGAGAGGCTGCTGGACTTCATGGACGCCCACGTCTACCCGGCCGAGGCGGTGTACGCCGCTCAGATGGCTGAGTCGGGCAACCCGAACTTCCACCCGCCGGTGCTCGAGGAGCTCAAGGCCGAGGCGAAGAAGCGGGGCCTGTGGAACCTCTTCCACCCCCACGAGAGCGAGGAGTGGGGCTCGCCGGGTCTCAGCAACCTCGACTACGCACCGCTCGCCGAGATCATGGGCCGCAGCCCCTACCTGGCGCCCGAGGCGACCAACTGCAACGCGCCCGACACCGGCAACATGGAGGTCCTCCAGCTCTTCGGCACCGAGGAGCACAAGCAGAAGTGGCTCAAGCCCCTGCTGGCCGGCGAGATCAACTCGGCGTTCTGCATGACCGAGCCCGACGTCGCCAGCTCGGATGCCACCAACGTCGAGCTGAGCATGGTGGCCGACGGCGACGAGTACGTGCTCAACGGTCGCAAGTGGTTCGCCTCCAACGCGCTGCACGCCAACTGCAAGGTGCTCATCGTGATGGGCAAGACCGACTTCGAGGCCGCCACCCACCGCCAGCAGTCGATGATGGTGGTCCCGATCGACACCCCCGGCGTCACCATCGTGCGCGGCCTGCCGGTCTTCGGCTACCTGGACCGCGAGGGCCACGCCGAGATCCTGTTCGAGGACGTCCGGGTGCCCAGGTCGGCGCTGCTCGCCGGCGAGGGCGACGGCTTCATGATCAGCCAGGCCCGCCTCGGTCCCGGCCGCATCCACCACTGCATGCGCTCGATCGGCATGGCCGAGCGTGCGCTGGACCTGATGATCTCGCGCGCGCAGAACCGGGTGACGTTCGGTCAGCCGGTCGCCAACCGCTCCAACATCCAGGACTGGATCGCCGAGGCACGCATCGAGATCGAGATGATCCGGCTCCTGACCTTCAAGACCGCGTGGCTGATGGACACGGTCGGCAACCAGAAGGCGCGCACCGAGATCGCCGCCATCAAGGTGGCCGGCCCGCAGGTGGCGCTCAAGATCATCGACCGGGCGATCCAGGTGCACGGTGGAGGAGGCGTCACCGACGACTTCCCGCTGGCGAGCTTCTACGCCCACCAGCGCACGCTGCGTCTGGCCGACGGTCCCGACGAGGTGCACAAGCGCACCATCGCCCAGGTCGAGCTGCGCCGCATCGACCCCGACTGGAACAAGAAGAAGTAGGGACGGCGATGGCGGTCACGGCGCGAGGCGCCCGCACGCGCGCCGCCCTGGTGGCGGCGGCGCGGACGGTCTTCGAGAGGGACGGCTTCCTCGCCTCGCGCCTGACCGACATCACGGCCGAAGCGTCCTGCTCGGTTGGCACGTTCTACACCCACTTCGCCAGCAAGGAAGAGGTCTTCCTCGCGGTGATGGAGGCCGCGCAGGACGACATGCTGCACCCCGGCATGCCCCACGTCGAGGACGGCGCCGACCCGGTCGCCGTCATCGAGGCCAGCAACCGGGCCTACTTCGATTCCTACCGGCGCAACGCCCGGCTGATGATGCTCCAGGAGCAGGTCGCCACGATCGACGACGACTTCCGGCGTCAGCGCCTCGAGCGCGGCGAGACGTTCGTACGACGTAACGCCAAGGGCATCTCCCGGCTGCAGGACGCCGGCCTCGTCGATGCGCACCTCGACCCGCTGATGACGGCGCGCGCCCTGTCGGGCATGGTCGCGCGGCTGGCGTACACGACGTTCGCGCTCGGGCTCGACCTGGCCGTCGACGACCTCGTCGAGACCAGCACGCGGCTGTGGGCCAACGCGCTCGGCCTCGACGCGAAGCCTGGCTGAGCGAATCACGGCATGCTCGGGCGTCCGCGGACACCCTCTATCGGTCACGAACGACCGGTTTCGACCCGGCAGGATCACGTGACCGATCGCCTCTCTGGTCGGAGCGCGCTGTCCTCGGCAGGTGAGTGCGCCTCGGTCTCAACAGGGACACACCCAGTCAGCGCCCGACCGGGTCCTCGATCCGCTCGGTCGTCTCGTGCAGACCGGTGAGCAGCTGGGAGGTGAAGAGCCCGGCGACCAGCTCGCCACGGGTCGTCACGTGGGTCTTCTCGAAGACGGCCTTGAGGTGGTCGCGCACGGTGTGGGTCGAGATCGCGAGCTCGGCGGCGATCTCCTTGGTCGGCAGGCCCCGACACAGGCAGAGCACGATCTCGATCTCGCGAGTGGTCAGGCCGTAGGACTCCAGCAGCAGCGGGATCAGCTCGGCGGAGCGGATCGCGTCGATGCTCACCGCCACCTGCTCGCCCGGCCCGTCGAGCGAGGCGACGTGCACCTGCACCCAGACACCGCTGCGTCCGCGCAGACGGGTGGTGAACCGGGTCGAGGAGCGCGAGGCGCGCGTGTGCGAGACCGCCACCTGGATCGTGCCCGGCAGTGCGTGCGGGTCGGTGCCCTCGAGCGCCCTGCTGACACCTAGCTGACCGGTCATCAGCTCGCTGAGCATCGCTGCGCCGTCCGAGGTCATGCTGATCACCCGGTCGGCGGCGTCCAGGATGAGCACGGTCGGTGCGGGCATCGAGGCGGTGGGAGCACAACGCCCGAGCGCTCGACGCAGCAGCGTGGTGGCCGGGGCGAGCAGGGCGCGGACGTCGCAGAGCTCCTGAGCGTCGAAGACCGCGCCGCCCGTGCGGACGAAGGCGCCGATCGCCAGGCAACGGTCACCGGCCATGACCACGGCCCGCAGCTCGTCGCTCGCGCCGTAGGCGGCATACAGCTTCTGGTGGCGGGGGCTCCGTGTCAGGTCTCCGTCGGTGGCCTCGACGAGGGTCGCGACCGGGTCGGGGGAGCGCGCGAGGTCGTTGAACTTGTTGAAGTCGGGGTCGAGCAGCTCGTTGTCCCAGAACGGCGCACACTCCGAGGCGTCGAAGCCGGACACGACTCCACCCGCGGGGAGGTGGGAGTCGGGGTCGGTGGTCATCACCGCCGCGGCGTCGTACGGCGCCACGCGCTGGAGGGCCCGAGCGATCTCGGCGCAGACCTGCTCACCCGTCAGGGCCTCGTCGGCTGCGGCGACGAGGCGGTCCCGGGCGGCGATCATGGTGGTCAGGCCCACCTCCAGCAGGCTACGCCGATTGGCACCGGCCGGACACCCCCACGATTGCGGGATGGCGGCGCACCGGCGGTGGTCTTAGCGTCGCGAGCATGACTCTTCAGACACCCAGCATCCTGGCCCGCGACGAGGGGGAGCACTTCCACTTCCTCGACAACCTGTTCACCGCCAAGGTGACCAGCGAGATGTCCAACGACGTGCTCAACGTGATGGAGTTCGTCGGACCCAAGAACTTCGGCCCACCCCTGCACCGCCACGACCTCGAGGACGAGATGTTCTACGTGCTCGAGGGCGAGGTGTGGTTCTCCTGTGGCGGGGTGGAGGCCGTGCACCAGGAGGGGGCGATGGCCTGGCTGCCCAAGGGGCTGCCGCACCAGTTCCAGATCCTCTCCGACACCGCGCGGGTGCTCCAGCTGACGACGCCGGGCCAGTTCGAGAAGTTCGTGGCCAAGCTCGGCAAGCCGGCCGACGGGCCGACGCTGCCCGAGCCCGCGCCGGTCGACGGCGCGCTCGTGGCCCAGGTGGCTGCGGAGTTCAACATCGAGATCCTGGGCCCGCCGCCGGCGCCGGTGGGCTGACCTGCCGCACGCGGGTCACCGGGCACCGTCACCCAGCGACGGTGGGCCCAGGTCGGTGGGGACGGGACGAGTTGCATCGCATCGGTTGCGGCGTACCGCGTCGTTGTCCACAGGCGGGGTTAGACGGCCTTCCGCCTGGGTAGGTGCTCGCCTACGGTGCTGAACAACGCACCTTCGATGCACGTGCCAGTGCACCAGGAACCTGACTCGGGAAACGGGGACCGCATGACGATCACGCGCGCCGCGAGCTCGGGCGAGCGTCGCGACGACACCGCTGTGGTGGAGTCGCTCGACGCCGCAGTGCGCGACCTGGTGCGCCGTGAGGGGGTCGACCCACAGCGAGACGCCGACGTCGTACGGCGCCTGGCGGATCGGGTGGTGCGGGCGCACGACGAGCGCAGCCTTACCGGGATGGTCTCGCCGATCGGCGACGTGGACGCAGTGGTGGGCGAGCTGGTCGCGCGGGTGTCGGGGTTCGGGCCGTTGCAGCCCTTTCTCGACGACCCGACCGTGGAGGAGATCTGGATCAACGATCCCTCGCGTGTCTTCGTGGCACGCCAGGGCCGCCACGAGCTGACCAACCTGGTGCTCACTCGTGCCCAGGTCGACGAGCTGGTCGAGCGGATGCTCAAGTCGAGTGGGCGGCGCCTCGACGTGAGC
>NZ_JAXMNS010000274.1:0-5312 GCF_034670285.1 Nocardioides sp.
CCGATTGGCGTTTGGTCCCAGACGACACGTTTTCGCCCCTGGACGCTGTCGTTTGGGACCAAACGACACCCCTTAGGCTCGCCTCGTGACCTGCACCACCGACGTGATCGACGCCGTCCATGCCCTCGCCGTCCGCGCCCGCGAGGCCAGCCACGACCTGGCGCTGGCCACCCGCGCGACCAAGGACGCCGCCCTGCTGGCCATGGCCGACGCGCTCGTCACGGCGGCGACGCCGATCCTCACCGCCAACGCCGAGGACGTCGCACGCGCCGAGGGCGCGGGGACGGCCGCCAACGTCGTCGACCGGCTGCGGCTCACCCCGGAGCGGCTCGAGGCCATGGCCGAGGGCCTGCGCGAGGTGGCAGGCCTGCCCGACCCGGTGGGGGAGGTGGTGCGTGGCAGCACGCTGGCCAACGGCCTCGAGCTGCGCCAGGTGCGCGTGCCGTTCGGCGTGGTCGCGACGATCTACGAGGCCCGCCCCAACGTCACCGCCGACGCGGCCGGCATCTGCCTGAAGTCGGGCAACGCCGTCATGCTGCGCGGGTCGAGCAGCGCATCGTCGTCCAACGCCGCGATCATCGACGCCCTGCGCGAGGCCTTGACCACCCACGACCTGCCCGCCGACGCCGTCCAGATGGTGCCGGCGACCTCCCACGACACCGTGGCCGCGCTCATGCGCGCACGAGGTCTCGTCGACGTGCTGATCCCGCGTGGGGGAGCGGGCCTCATCCGCAGCGTGGTGGAGGGCTCCACCGTGCCCGTGATCGAGACCGGGGTGGGCAACTGCCACGTCTACGTCGACGCCGCCGCCGACCAGGACCAGGCCCTGGCCGTCGTGCTCAACTCCAAGACCCACCGCACCAGCGTCTGCAACGCCGCGGAGTCGCTGCTGGTGCACGCCGACCTCGTCGACGACTTCCTGCCGCGGGTCGTCACCGCGCTCCAGGACGCCGGGGTGACGGTGCACGGCGACCCGGTCACCGCAGCCCTTCACGGGGTGGTCGCGGCCACCGACGACGACCACGCCACCGAGTACCTCTCGCTCGACATCTCCGTGGCCGTCGTCGCCGACGTCGACGCCGCGATCGCGCACGTGCGCCGCTTCTCGAGCGGTCACACCGAGGCGATCCTGACCCGCGACCAGGCGACGGCACGGCGCTTCGTCGCCGCCGTCGACTCCGCCGCGGTCCTGGTCAACGCCTCGACCCGGTTCACCGACGGCTCGGAGTTCGGGTTCGGCGCCGAGATCGGGATCAGCACCCAGAAGCTGCACGCGCGAGGCCCCATGGGCCTGCCCGAGATGACGTCCACGAAGTACGTCGTCACCGGCGACGGCCACGTGCGCTGAGCGCGGGACCACGCCGGGTAGGGTCACGGCGTGGTCGATCGCTCAGCAGCCCCGACGTACGCCGATGTCGCCGCCGAGCGGCTCTGGACCGGGGCCACCGTCATCACGTTCGCCCGCACGATCATCTCATTCGGGCTGTGCCTGGTGGGCGTCTGGCAGGAGGACCTCGCCTGGCTCGTCTGGGGCCTCGGGGTCTACTGGGTGGGCGACATGGCCGACGGTGCCTACGCGCGTCGCTTCAACTGTGAGACGCGCATCGGCGGCGTCATGGACATGCTGTGCGACCGGCTCAACTGCGCTGCCTTCTACCTCGGCTTCGCCGCGCTCCAGCACGAGATGATCCTGCCGGTGGCGGTCTACCTGTTCGAGTTCCTGGTCATCGACTTCTTCCTGTCCCTGGCCTTCCTGGCCTGGCCGATCCGCAGCCCCAACTACTTCTACGAGGTCGACGAGCGCATCTACCGCTGGAACTGGTCCAAGCCGGCCAAGGCGGTCAACTCCTCCTTGTTCGCCGTCCTGCTGCTCGTCACCGGCTGGTGGTGGCTCGGGCTGGTGATCGCGATCGGTCTCGTCGTGCTCAAGTGCGTCTCGCTCAAGTGGCTCCTCGAGCTGGGACTACCGGTGCCCGAACGGGCGCCGGCCTGATGCTCCTGTGGCTCTCGACCTTCTTCATCGGGATCTTCACAGCCATCGTCCCGGTGCCGATCGAGGTCTACATCGCGGGCGCCGCGACCCAGAACTCCGGCTTCGGCATCGCCCTGGCGCTCGGCCTCGCGGCCGGCGGGGGAGCGACCATCGGCAAGGTGGTCTGGTATCAAGTTGCCCGCAAGGGTTCGGAGTCACCCTGGATGCAGAGGAAGCTCGCCGCCCCCAAGGTGCGTGCCGGCTACGACCGTTGGGTCGGTCGGATGGAGGGCCGTCCGTGGTTCTCCGGCGGCGTGATCTTCCTCGCCTCGTCGGTCGGTCTGCCGCCGCTGCTGGCCATGGCCGCGGTCGCCGGTTTCCTCCGGATGCCGCTCTGGGTCTTCGTGCCCATGGTCTTCGTGGGGCGCACGCTGCGGTTCACGCTGATCTTCCTCGGCGTCGAGGGGCTCCAGGTGGGGTTCCATTGACGAGATGCACCGAGGAATGGCCTAGGCTGGGGCCATGTCGTTGAGCCTGATCACCACTGCCGTCCTCCGCGCCTCAGAGGAGGCCGGCGAGCCCGCCGTCGCCCCCTGGATCTTCGGGGCGGTCACGCTCGGCATCCTGCTGGCCCTCCTCATCGGACTGGTCGCCTTCGGCGGAGGACGCGAGCACAGCTAGTGCCGCTCTCATGACCCATCGCGCGATCGCGCGGCGCCGCGTCGGCGTCATGGGTGGGACCTTCGACCCGATCCACCACGGGCACCTCGTCGCGGCCTCGGAGGCCCAGGCCTGGTTCGACCTCGACGAGGTCGTCTTCGTGCCGACCGGGCGTCCGTGGCAGAAGTCCGACCGGGTCGTCTCGCCGGCCGAGGACCGTTACCTGATGACGGTCGTCGCGACGGCGTCGAACCCGCGGTTCCGGGTCTCGCGCGTCGACATCGACCGCGACGGTCCGACCTACACGATCGACACGTTGCACGACCTGGCAGCCGAGCTGCCCGACGCCGATCTCTACTTCATCACCGGGGCCGACGCCTTGGGCGACATCTTCAGCTGGCGCGACGCGCGCCGGGTCTTCGACCTCGCTCACTTCGTCGGGTGCACCCGCCCCGGAGCCGAGCTCGACCCGGCCACGATCGACCTGATGCCGCACGACCGGGTCACCCTGCTGGAGATCCCCGCTCTGGCGATCAGCTCGACCGATTGCCGTGAGCGCCACCGACAGGGACGACCCGTCTGGTACCTCGTGCCTGACGGCGTCGTCCAGTACATCACCAAGCACCGCCTCTACCCCACTACGGAAGACTCACCATGACTGCCACCGACCACGCCCTCGAGCTCGCGCTCGCAGCGGCTCGCGCCGCCAGCGACAAGCTGGCCGACAAGATCATCGCCTTCGACGTCAGCGAGCAGCTGGCCATCACCGACGTGTTCGTGCTGGCCTCGGCCAGCAATGACCGCCAGGTCAAGGCGATCGTCGACGAGGTCGAGGACAAGCTGCGCGAGATCGGCGCCAAGCCGATCCGCCGCGAGGGTGAGCGCGACGGTCGTTGGGTGCTCATCGACTACGGCGAGATCGTCGTGCACGTCCAGCACGAGGAGGAGCGCGAGTTCTACGCCCTCGAGCGTCTCTGGCGCGACTGCCCGGCCATCGAGCTGCCCGAGGACGTCACCGGGCCGGCCCCGAAGACCTCCTGACGGTGCGGGAGACCACACCGACGGACGCGCCGCGCCGACTCGTCCTGCTTCGCCACGGCCGCACGGCCTGGAACCACGCCGGACGGGTCCAGGGTCAGCTCGAGGTCGACCTCGACGAGGTCGGACGCGCGCAGGCCGAGCAGGTCGCCGCGGCCGTCGCGAAGATGTCGCCGACCCGACTGTGGTGCTCCGACCTCGCTCGTGCGCGCCAGACCTGCGAGCCCGTGGCTGTCGCGACCGGCCTGGCGCCGTCGTACGACGCCCGGCTGCGGGAGTTCTCCTTCGGTGAGCGCGAGGGCCTCACCCACGCCGAGTACGGCGCCCTCGATGCCGAGGAGTTCGACCAGTTCCGGCTCGGTCAGTACGACGCCTGCCCGACCGCCGAGCGCACCGCCGCCGTCGAGGTCCGGATGACCACCGTGCTGCGCGAGCTGCTCGACCAGGCCGCGCCCGGCGAGACCGTCGTGGCGGTCTCGCACGGCGCCGCGATCCGGGTCGCCACCGGTGCCCTCCTCGGGTGGCCCGACGACCAGTTCCACTCGCTGCGGGGCTTGAGCAACTGCGGCTGGGTCGTTCTCGACGAGCACCCCGGCGCTCGCGACCTGCGACTGACGGCCTACAACCGCACGGTCTGACGCCGATCCGGGGGGGCCGATTTCACATCGTCGCCCGCGTTGGCTAAAGTTCTGCGAGTTGCAGCAAGCAGGCAACAGGTTCGGGGCTGTGGCGCAGCTGGTAGCGCACCTGCATGGCATGCAGGGGGTCAGGGGTTCGAATCCCCTCAGCTCCACCGAACAGATGTCCAGCACATCGACACCGCACCCGGGTCCTCCGTCGAGGGCCCGGGTTCGTTGCTTTTCCGCCTGGTGAAGGTGTCGTGAGGGCGTTGTGAAGGTCTTGTGCAGACCGCTCAACGGGCCCTTTGCCGCGAGTAGCGTCGAAAGCGCTCGATCCACTCCCTACCGAAGGAGTCACCATGAATTTCGACGACATCGACTTCGCGGACATCCTCACCAAGGCCGCTGGGGCCGTCATCATCCTGGTCATCACCTGGATCCTGGCGCGTGTGGTCAAGACCGTCCTCACCCGAGCGCTGGGAAAGATCAAGGCGCTGCAGGGCGACGACGGGGGTGGGCAGAGCGTCGGTGCCTCCCTGGGCTCGATCGCAGCGTTGATCATCTGGCTGTTCGGCCTGATGGCGGTGCTCAACCTCTTCGACCTCACACAGGTGGTCACGCCGATCCAGAACCTGCTCGACGGCGCCCTCGCCGCGCTGCCGGGCATCCTGGGCGCCGGCATCCTGTTCCTCATCGGTCTCGTCCTGGCGAAGATCGCCCGTGAGCTCGTCGAGACCGCCCTCCGCACAGCCGGCGCCGACCGGGTGATGGGCAAGCTGCAGAGCACTGACCCGACGCCGGCGCACGCCGCCGCTGTCGGTGGCACCGACACGGCCGCGCGGACGACGGCCGACGACGGTCCCAAGCTGTCCAAGATCCTCGGTCAGCTCGTCTTCGTGATCGTGTTGGTCGTGGTGTCGATCTCCGCCGTGCAGGTGCTGGGCATCGCCGCGATCTCCGAGCCCGCCACCGAGATGCTGACGCTGATCCTCAACGCCATCCCGTCCATCCTGGCTGCGGCC
>NZ_JAXMNS010000275.1:0-5250 GCF_034670285.1 Nocardioides sp.
GGTGCCCAGGTTGGCGGCCGCCTCGCGGTAGGCCTTGGCGCCCTTGCTGGTGCGGCTGGTGGCCAGGATCGAGCGGCCGGCGGCGGGCGCCTCGGCGAACTTGATCGTCTTGGGGATCGGCGGCTCGACGACGTCGAGGTCGTAGGTCTCCGAGATCGTCTCGAGGACCGTGCGCGAGTGAGTGGTGCGGCCGTCGTACAGCGTGGGCAGGACGCCCCAGACCTCGAGGTCGCGGTTGGTGAACCGGCGGACGTCGTGGACGGTGTCGAGCAGCTGGCCGACCCCGCGGTGCGAGAGCGTCTCGCACTGCAGCGGGATCAGGACGCCGTCGGCGGCGGTCAGCGCCGCCACGGTCAGCACACCCAGCGAGGGCGGGCAGTCGAGGAGGATCCAGTCGTAGTGGACCCCCTTCTCGGCGAGGTCCTCGACCATGCCGCGGATGACGTGCTCGCGGCCGGTGCGGGTGAGCAGGTCGGCCTCGGCGCGGGCGAGCTCGATCGTGGCCGGCACGAGCGAGACGCCGTCCTCGGTCTCGAGGATCACCTCGGTGGGGTCGAGTCCCTTGGTGAGCACGTGGTGCACCGAGAGCTCGAGGTCCTCGGGGTCGATGCCGAGGGAGAACGTGAGGCAGGCCTGGGGATCGAGATCGACGAGCAGGACGGCGTGGCCGAGCTCGGCGAGCGCCGCCCCGATCGAGGCGACGCTGGTGGTCTTGGCGACGCCGCCCTTCTGGTTGGCGATCGCGAGCGTGGTGGTCATCGTGGCCCATCATGCCGGACGCAGCACCTCAGGTGTGGCACGGCACACGTGAGTCGCCGAGAGGGCGGTGGTTGACTCGCCCCATGGCTACTGAGCACACGACCGACACGACTGCCCTGATCACCGGCGCGACGGCCGGCATCGGCCACGAGTTCGCCGTCCAGCTGGCGTCGCGCGGTCACGACCTCGTCCTCGTCGCCCGCGACACCGCTCGTCTCGACGAGGTGGCTGCCGCCCTGCGCGCGGCTCATGGCGTCGAGGTCGAGGTCATCACCGCCGACCTCGTCGAGCGCGACCAGCTGGCCCTGGTGGAGGCGCGACTGACCGACCCGGCCCGACCCATCGACCTGCTCGTCAACAACGCCGGCTTCGGGCTCAAGAAGCGCTTCCTCGACAACCCGATCGAGGCCGAGAACGCGATGCTCGACGTCCTCGTCACCGCCGTGCTGCGCCTGACCCACGCGGCCCTGGGGCCGATGACCGAGCGCGGCCGCGGCGGCATCATCAACGTCTCCAGCGTCGCCGCCTTCCTGCCCCGCGGCACCTACGCGGCCACCAAGGCCTGGGTCAACAGCTTCACGGAGTGGGCGGCCAACGAGTACCGCGCCCAGGGCGTCACGGTGATGGCGCTGTGCCCCGGCTTCACCAAGACCGAGTTCCACGAGCGGATGGAGGTCGCGAAGGGCACCAGCTTCATGTGGCTCGACGTCGAGTTCCTGGTCGAGAAGGCCCTGTCCGACTTCGACAAGGGCCGGATCTACTCGATCCCCGGGGCGCAGTACAAGACGGTCGTCGCGCTCACCCGGCTGGTGCCCAACAAGGCCCTCCAGGCGCTCCAGGGCATCGGTCGTAAATAAGCAGTGCTGTGCGAGGGACGAGCACAGCGCGTTGCGAGCGCAGGCTGAGCGAGCCCGCGGCTGAGGAGCGGAGCCGCGTCAGGCGAGTCGAAACCCGTGACTCACCCCCGCACGACCTCGGGCGTACGACGTCCGGTCGCGGCCGACGCGGAGGCCGCGCGCTCGAGCAGTCGCTCGTACTCCTCGGGGGCGGTCGTGTTGCAGCCGAGCCCGTGGTTGGACTTGCCCAGGCCGTGATGGTCGCTGGACCCGGTCACCACGAGGTCGAGGTCGCGCGCGATCGCGCGGAGCTCCTCGCGCACGTCGGGCGCCTTGTGGTCCTGGTGGTCGACCTCGAGTCCGCTGAGCCCGGCGTCGCGCAGCGCGGCGAGCTCGCCGTGCGGGAGGTCGTGGCGCCGTCCCCGGCCCCAGGGGTGGGCGATCACGCTCGCTCCCCCGGCCTCGGTCACCGCGACGATCGTGGCGGTGAGGTCGGCGGCGTAGCGGTCGACGTAGCCGGGGCGGCCGGGGTTGAGGTAGCGCTCGAACGCGTCGTCGCGCGAAGCCACGATGCCCTTGCGCACCAGCGCGTCGGCCACGTGCGGCCGGCCCGGCACGGGCGCCGCGATGTCGTCCAGGGTCAGGTCGATGCCGATCCGCTGGAGGGCCTCGACCATCGCCGGCGCCCGCGACCCGCGTCCGTCGACGATCCGCGCCAGGCTGGCGGCGAGCGTCGGGTGGGTCGGGTCGGGCAGGTAGGCCAGCAGGTGCACGCCCCGGCCGCGGTGGTTGGTGCTGATCTCCATGCCGCGCACCAGCTCGATGCCGACGCGCCGTGCCGCATCGGCCGCCTCCTCCCACCCGTTGGCGCTGTCGTGGTCGGTGATCGCCACGACGTCCAGCCCGGCGTGCTGCGCCGCGGTCACGAGCTCGGACGGCGTCTGGGTGCCGTCGCTGGCCAACGAGTGCGTGTGCAGGTCGATGCGCATCTGCGCACCCTAGGGCGTCACCAGCTCGGTGGTGGTCCCCCGAAGGGCAGCTCGACCAGGTGCGGCCCGCTCTGGGCGGCGTCGCGCAGGATCCAGCCGTCGCGCAGCAGGAGGATCGCCGAAGCGGGGCGCAGGATCAGCCAGATCCACCGGCCGCCGACCTCGCCGGCCAGCACCGAGCGGTCCCACTCCTGCGACTCGACGCCGGTCGAGACCGGCCAGAGCGGCACGGACTGTCGCTCGATCCGCACGGAGACCGCCGGCGGCGCGGCCCCGACGTCACCGCCCGGATCGGGATCGGCGGTCCCGGCAAGACGAGCCCCCAGCCCGACGCCGGGCTCCTCGGTGACGACGACGACGTCGACCGGACCGTCGAGCGCGCTCGGGCCTGTGCAGCAGGTCATGGTCGCGGTAGCACGCGACGGCTCCGAGCCCACGCACGCGAAGTCGGTGACCGTCCAGCCCGGGCTGAGCGGGAACGGCAAGTACGTCGGGACGGCGGTCGACGAGCGCAGGTGCTCGGCGAACGCGTCGTACGACGCCAGCACCGGCCGGTGCAGCGGATCGACGTCCCCGTGCTCAGGGCAGACCCACCCGTCGGCCGACTGGGTCAGCGACGACGGGCAGCGTGGGCAGCCCACCTGCGACGGCATGCACCCACGGTCGCGGCCCAGGTGCGGGACGTCAAGAGTTCCAGCGCAGGAGCACCGGCGTCTCGCGCTCGTAGCCGAGCACCGAGATCGTCGCGGTGTCGAGCCGGAACAGCCGGCCGTCACTCACCGGCAGTCCGAGCCACCGCGCGGCCAGGGCTCGCAGCGAGTGCCCGTGGGCGAAGGCGATCGTCGTGCCGTCGGCGGCCCGGGCTCGCGCGACGACCCGGTCGAGACGCTCGGCGACCTGCTCGGGGGCCTCCCCACCGGGGCACGGGTCGGTCCAGACGCTCCAGCCCGGCACCTGCTCGCGGATCTGCGGCGTGGTGAGGCCCTCGTAGTCGCCGTAGGCCCACTCGACGAGGTCCTCGTCGAGGACGGCGCCGGCGAACCCGGCGAGCTCGGCGGTGCGCCGAGCCCGCAGCCGGGGGCTCGTCAGGACCAGGGCCGGGTCGAGGTCGGCGAGCCGCGGCGCGAGGGCGCGGGCGTCGTCCTCGGCGTCGGGCAGCAGCGGCAGGTCGGTCACCGACGTGTGGCGCCCGTTGCGGCTCCACTCGGTGGGGCCGTGGCGGACGATCCAGAGCTCAGACGACACGTCGGTGATCCTTCCTGCTGCTGACTGGGTGGTTCGATCAGGCCTGCGGGCCGGACCAGAACTTGTCGGGCTGCGGCACGGGGCGGCCGGGCTGCTCGCCGCCACGGGCCTCGAGGTAGGAGTCCTTGGGAACCATCACCTTGCGACGGAAGATGCACACGATCTTGCCGTCCTGGTTGTAGCCGATCGTCTCGACGTAGACGACGCCACGGTCGTCCTTGCTCTTCGACTCGGTCTTCTCCAGCACGGTGGTCTCGCCGTAGAGCGTGTCGCCGTGGAAGGTCGGTGCCACGTGACGCAGCGACTCGACCTCGAGGTTCGCGATGGCCTTGCCGGAGATGTCAGCCACGCTCATGCCGAGCAGGATCGAGTAGACGTAGTTGCCGACCACGACGTTCTTCTTGAACTGCGTGGTCTCCTCGGCGTAGTTGACGTCGAGGTGCAGCGGGTGGTGGTTCATCGTCAGCAGGCAGAACAGGTGGTCGTCGTACTCGGTGACCGTCTTGCCGGGCCAGTGCTTGTAGGTCGCTCCGACCTCGAACTCCTCGTAGCTGCGACCGAACTGCATGACCACTCCTTCTTGTCGAACGACTCGGGGCGCCACGTCGCGCGGTGCGTCGCGGGCGGTCGCCATCCTCTCAGGCTCCCCACGGGACACGTCAGGAGCACCGGACGGCGGACGGCGCAAGGCCCCGGAGGCTGAGCAGGGCGAGGAACGAGCCCGTCGACGAAGCCCCGGGACAGACCCGCAACCTCATCCACAGATCGTTCGATCACACTGTCGAATGTCGGTGGAGGCGACTAGAATCGGACCATGCGAAAGACGCCCACCCCGACCGCCGTCAAGGTGGTCAGCGACGCGAAGGCCGCGCGCGATGCCGCCGACGTGAGGATGCTGCAGAGCGTCGTGGACTGGGCAGTCGAGTTCCGCGTGGACAACTCCCTGGTCGACGACCTGACCTTCGGGATCGACGGTGTGATCCTCGGTGGGGTCGGGTGCCCCCTGGTCTCGGAGTTCGATGTCTACGACCTCGCTGCGGTCCTTGGGATGTCCTCAGAAGCCGGGTGCACCTACGTCGGCAAGACCCTCGAGCTCCGCTACCGCCTGCGCCGCATCTGGGAACAAGTCGTCGCCCTCAAGGTCCCGGTGTGGAAAGCGTTCCGCGTCTGCGAGCACACCCTGACCTTGAGCTTCGAAGCCGCCCGATACGTCGACCAGATGCTCGCCCCCACCCTGCAATCCTGCTCGTTCGCGCAGATCGAGAGGACCGTGGCCCAGGCCATCGACCTCTACGACCCCGAGGAAGCCGAGCGCCGGCGGCTCAAGGCTGCTGATGACCGCGACTTCCAGGTCCACCTCGGAGGACGAGACACCACCACTGACGGCACCGTCGAGGTCACCGGCACCCTGTCCACCGAAG
>NZ_JAXMNS010000276.1:0-5225 GCF_034670285.1 Nocardioides sp.
AGGTGGAGCCGCCGACCGCCAGGAGCGCCGTCAGAGCGAGGGCGACGACGAGCCGCCACGTGGCGGGGAGGGGCAATCGGTGGGAGCGGTGCATGGAAGGGCCCCTTAGAGGTGAGAGCGCAGGTTGAGAGAAGTCAGCACAGCACGAGATCGGGGGCGCGGGACATATGTTGCACAGATTGCTCGGCAGCGATCGAAGCGGTCCTGACCGTGCGAGCCCAGCCTCGCCTTGGTTGCAGTCAGCCCGCGCCGCGCAGGACGATCGGGTCATGGCCACGGACAGCACGCCCACGGAGATCGGGCCGCACGCCGACGAACCGCACGACGGCGGCTTCGCCGGACGGCTCAACTGGCTGCGAGCCGGGGTGCTCGGGGCCAACGACGGCATCGTCTCGACCGCCGGCATCGTCGTCGGTGTCGCCGGGGCGACCGCCGAGCGGGACGCCATCGTGATCGCCGGTGTGGCCGGGCTGGTCGCCGGCGCGATCAGCATGGCGGCGGGGGAGTACGTCTCCGTCTCCACCCAGCGCGACGCCGAGCGCGCCCTGCTCGAGAAGGAGCGTCGCGAGCTGCTCGAGGAGCCTGAGGAGGAGCTCGCCGAGCTGGCCGGGATCTACGCCGGCAAGGGCCTCGACCCTGCCCTCGCCCTCGAGGTCGCCGAGCAGCTCACCGCCCACGACGCACTCGGCGCGCACGCCGAGGCCGAGCTCGGGATCGACCCCCACGACCTGACCAGTCCGTGGGCTGCGGCCTGGGCCTCGATGCTGGCCTTCACGATGGGAGCGCTGCTGCCGCTGCTGACCATCGTGCTGGTCGCAGCCTCGGCACGGGTGGCGGTCACGATCGTGACGGTGACGGCGGCGCTGGCCCTGACCGGTTTCGTCAGCGCCCGTCTGGGTGGCGCCCCGCCCGGTCGCGCGGTCGCCCGCAACATGGCCGGTGGGCTCTTCGCGATGCTGATCACCTACGCCATCGGTACGGCGCTCGGCACCCAGATCGGCTGACGGCCAACACCCTCGCTGGCCCTGCATCTGGTGACACCAGGTGACACCAGATGCAGCCCTAGTCAGCCCTAGTCAGCTCTGGTCGGGGCTGGCCAGGACTGATCGGGACTGGTCAGTCGCGGGTCGAGCGCCGCGTGAGCGAGAGCGCGCGCTCGGCGGCGGGCAGCGCGGCGAGCCGGTCGGCCGGCACGAGTCCGACACGGGTGCGTCGGTCGAGCAGGTCGTCGACGTCGGCCGCCCCCTCGTGGGTGACGCCGAAGATCAGCTCGGCCAGCGTGACCGGCACTGCACTGCTCACGGGGGCGAGCAGCTCGTCGTCGTCGAGCCCGCTCACCTCGCGGGCGTTGGACAGCACGAGGGCGGCGTCGGTGCCGAAGCGTCGTACGAGGCGGAGCGGCTGCTCCAGTGCGGCGAGCTCGGCGCGCGGGGCAGCTCCGAGCAGGGGGAGGCTGCGCGTGCGGCACGGCCCGGCGGGCAGGTGGTGCTGCTCGACGACGACGTCGACGGCGTCCTCGGCCATCTTGCGATAGGTCGTCAGCTTGCCGCCGACGAGCGTGACCACCCCGGAGCGACTCGTCAGCACGGCGTGGCGGCGCGAGAGGTCGGACGTCGCGCCCTCCTCGTCACCGTCGCCGCCAGCGTCGAGGAGCGGACGCAGGCCGGCGAACGCACCGATGACGTCGTCGCGGTGCAGCGGCCGGTCGAAGCAGGCCGACACGACGTCGAGCAGGAAGCCGATCTCGCTCTCCGACGGAGTGGGCACGTCCGGCATCTCGCCCTCGATGGGCTCGTCGGTCAGGCCGATGTAGAGGGTGCCGTCGGGCTGGGGCAGCACCATGACGAAGCGGTTGGTGGAGCCGGGCACCGGGGCGAAGACGGCGGTGGTCAGGCCGGGCAGGGTGTCGGCGCGCAGCACCAGGTGGGTGCCGCGGCTGGGGCGCAGACGCACCTCCTCGACGAGCTGGTCGGCCCAGACGCCGGTGGCGCTGATCACGGCGCGGGCGGTGACGGTGCGGGTCTCGCCGGTCAGCTCGTCACGCAGGTCGACACGGGTGCCGGTGGCGCTGAGCACGCGGGCGTGGGTGTGCACGGCGGCGCCGTGGGCTGCGGCGGTGCGCGCGATGGTGGTGACCAGGCGGGCGTCGTCCTCGAGCTGGCCGTCCCAGGCGAGCGTGCCGCCGCTCAGGCCGGCGGTGCGCAGCGGCGGCACCATCGCCCTCACCTCGGTCGCCGACACGCGCCGCGGAGGAGGCAGGGTGTCGGCGGAGGTGCGGGCGCCGCGTCGCAGCAGGTCGCCGGCACGCATCCCGGCGCGGGTCAGCGCACGCTGAGCGCGTCCGGTGATCGAGGTGAACGGGACGACGTACGGCATCGCGCGGGTGAGGTGAGGAGCGGTGACCTCCATCAGGATCCCGCGCTCGACGGCGCTCTCGTGGGCGACGCCGATCTGGCCGTTGGCGAGGTAGCGCAGGCCGCCGTGGACGAGTTTGGACGACCATCGCGAGGTGCCGAAGGCGAGGTCGTGGGCATCGACGGCGAGCACCGAGAGGCCGCGAGAGGCGGCGTCGAGGGCCACGCCGGCGCCGGTGACGCCGAGTCCGATGACGACGAGGTCGACGTCGGTCGGGGCGCCGGAGAGGCCGGGGGTGATGCGCGTGGCGGGCTGCGGGCGGGTGCTCATGCGGCCAGCCCCCTCTCGAGCAGCAGGGTCAGCTCGGTCTCGAGCGCGGCGTCGTCGACGCCGTCGCCGAGCATGGTGTGGGCTGAGAGGACGAAGCCGTGCGCGGCCAGGAGCAGGCCGCGCGCGATCGTCGTCGGATGGCCCTCGCGCACCTCTCCGGCCTCTTGGCCGGCGCGGATCTCGGCCTCGACGAGGCCGAGGATCAGGTCCTGCGAGCGGCCGCGTCGGGCGAGCAGGTAGGGGAGGATCAGCTCGGGGTCGAGCTCGACCACGCGCACGAACAGCTCGTTGGTGCGCAGGGCCGCGATGGTCGCCACGACCGTCGCGACGAGTCGTTCGACCCGCGGCTGGGTCGGGTCGGCCTTGACGACCGCGGCCTCGACCACGCCGGTCCACTCGCGGGTCATCAGGTCACCCAGCAGCTGAGGCATGTCGGTCCAGGCGCGGTAGATGGTCATGCGGGACACCCCGGCACGACGAGCGACCTCGGTCAGGGTCGTACGGCGCCAGCCGACATCGAGCAGGCAGGCGCGGGCGGCATCGAGGTAGTGGTCTCGCGGGTCCCGGGGCGACTCGGTGGAGGCAATCTCGGCGGAACCGTTGTGACGAAGTGACGTCATGTGTCACACTGTAACACATGACCCAGTCCAGCTTGCCGTTCACTCAGTCCGAGATGCACCCCTCCCGCTGGGGCAACCCGGCCCTCGCCGGCCCCCTTCCCGAGGCTGCCCGCGGCCTCGTCGAGATGGCCTTCGGGCTCGACGAGCGCGCCGCGATCGAGGCGCCCGCCGTGCCGGCCTGCGGCCTCGGCGACGACGTCCTGTCGGCGCTGCGCTCGGTGCTGGGCGACGCGCACGTGCTCCTCGACGACGACACCCGGCGCCTGCGCACCCGCGGCAAGTCGACCCCCGACCTGCTCAAGATGCGCGCCGGTGACCTGAGCGACGCCCCGGACGTCGTCGTCCGCCCCGGCACGCACGAGGACGTCGCCGCGGTGCTGGCCCTCGCGATCGAGCACCGTCTCGCGGTCGTCCCGTTCGGCGGTGGCACGTCGGTGACCGGTGGTCTCGCAGCTCGCCGCGACGGCTTCGCCGGTCTCGTCTCCCTCGACCTCGTGCGGATGAAGGCGTTGGTCGAGGTCGACAAGGTCTCCATGACCGCGACCCTCGAGCCCGGCCTGCGCGGCCCCGAGGCCGAGGCGCTCCTCGCCGAGCAGGGCCTTACGCTCGGTCACTACCCGCAGTCGTTCGAGTACGCCACCATCGGCGGCTTCGCGGCCACCCGCTCCAGCGGCCAGTCGAGTGCCGGCTACGGCCGCTTCGACGCCCTCGTGGTCGCCCTGCGCGTCGCCACCCCGCGCGGCGAGCTGCGCCTGGGCTCCTCGCCGGCCAACGCTGCCGGCCCCGACCTGCGGCAGCTGATCCTCGGCTCCGAGGGTGCCTTCGGCGTCATCACCGAGGTCACTGTGCGGGTGCGCCCGGTGCCCGTCGAGAAGGTCTACGAGGGCTGGCGCTGGTCGTCGTTCGAGGCCGGCGCCACGGCGATGCGCACGCTCGCGCAGGCCGGTCTGCTGCCGAGCGTGATCCGGCTCTCCGACGAGAACGAGACCGCGATCAACCTCGCGCACCCCGACAGCATCGGCGCCGAAGGTGCTGCCGACTGCCTGATGATCACCGGCTACGAGGGCGAGCACGACGCGGTCGCCGCCAAGCGGGCCGCCGTCACCGCCGTCCTCGAGGGCCTGGGTGGCAGGTGCACGGGCGAGGAGGCCGGCGCCGCCTGGGCGCACGGACGCTTCAACGCGCCCTACCTGCGCGACGCCCTGCTCGACGTGGGGGTGCTGGCCGAGACGATGGAGACGGCCACCTTCTGGTCGAACCGTGAGGCGCTCTACACCGCGGTGAAGGACGCCCTGACCGCCGAGCTCGGCGACGGCGCGATCGTGCTGTGCCACATCAGCCACGTCTACGAGACCGGCTGCTCGCTCTACTTCACCATCGCCACCAAGGGCGACGCCGACCCGCTGCCGCAGTGGCTGCGCGCCAAGGCGGCCGCCAGTGACGCGATGATGGCCTCGGGTGCGACCATCACCCACCACCACGCCGTCGGCACCGACCACCGGCCGTGGCTGACCCAGGAGATCGGCGAGCTCGGCGCCTCGATCCTGCGGGCGGTCAAGGCCGACCTCGACCCGACCGGCATCCTCAACCCTGGAGTCCTGATCCCCGATGCCTGAGCGCTCGTTCAACTTCCTGGTCAACCCGGCCTCCGGCGGCGGTGCCGCCCCCGGTGCCGTCATCGGGGTGACGCGAGTGCTGCGTGACGCCGGCGCCCGCGTCGACGTCACCTACTCGCCGGGACCGCTGGCCATGGCCGGCCTCGTGGAGCAGGCAGTCGCCCGCGGCGACGTCGTCGTCTCGGTCGGTGGCGACGGGATGCTCTCCTCGCTGGCCGGCGGGGTCTCGCAGGTCGGCGGCACCCTGGCCGTCGTGCCGGCCGGGCGCGGCAACGACTTCGCGCGGATGCTCGGCCTCCCCGAG
>NZ_JAXMNS010000277.1:0-5208 GCF_034670285.1 Nocardioides sp.
TCGAAGCAGGATCCGATGACGTCCACCCCGGCCTTCTCGACGGCGTCGAAGACCGACATCCCCTGCGGCACCGTCACCGTGACCCCCGAACGGGCGCACTCCACCTCGAAGGACTCCAGCGCCCCCACGGGCGCCTCGACCTCCTTCGCCCCGAACCGCTCGACGTGCAGGCTGCCCTCGGGCCAGCCGGCGCATCGCTCCTCGACCGCCTCCAGGAGCGCGCCCGGGCCGCAGCAGTAGACCAACGTGTCCGGTCGCGGCGTGGCGATCCTCGCGTCGAGGTCGAGCAGGCCCCGCTCGTCCTGGGGCCAGATCGTGACCCGCTCGTCGCCCTCGAGGCGGTCGAGGAACGCCATCGACGCCCGCGAGCGGCCGCCGTACAGGAGGCTCCACTCGGCGCCGCGCGCCTCGGCCTCCTCGACCATCGCCAGGATCGGGGTGATCCCGATGCCGCCGGCGATGAACTCGTAGCGCGGCGACACCTGGAGCACGAAGCGGTTGCGCGGGCCGCGCACCCGCACGGTCGCTCCCTCCTCCAGGCGCGTGTGGACGTACGACGAGCCGCCACGACCGTCGGGCTCGTGGAGCACCCCGACCTTCCACGTGCCCGGCTCGGTCCGGCTGCCGCACAGGGAGTACTGCCGGGTCAGGTCGGGCTCGAGGACCAGGTCGATGTGGGAGCCGGCAGTCCAGGACGGCAGCGCCGTCCCGTCGGGCGCGGTGAGGGTGAGCTCGACGACGCCTTCGGCGACCTCGCGTCGTGCAGAGACCGTCACCTCGACGTCGACCTCCTCGCCGACCCCGCGACGTCCACGGGCCGCGTGACGCGTCGCGGTCGCGGCCACCCCGGGCTCCTCGACGACGGGGGTGAGGCTGACCATCATCGAGGTGTAGCCGCGCACGAAGTTGGACTGGAGGTACGTCGGCTCCTCGACGACCTCGATGTCGGAGAAACGGGCGAGCAGCTCCTCCCACAGGATCCGCAGCTGCATCTCGGCCAGTCGGCTGCCCATGCAGCGGTGGGTCCCGATGCCGAAGGAGAGATGGCGCCGAGCATTGTGCCGGTCGATCACGAAGTCATCGGGGTCCTCGAAGACGCGGTCGTCCCGGTTGGCCGAGGAGTACCACATGACGAGCTTGTCGCCCTTGCGGATGAACTGCCCGTTCAGCACGGTGTCGCGGGTGGCGATGCGCCGCATGTAGGCCAACGGGGTCTGCCAGCGGATGATCTCGTGGACCAGCTTGGGCACGAGCCCGGGATCGGCCCTGAGCCGGTCGAACTGGTCGGGGAACCGGTTGAGCGCGTAGACCCCTCCCGACATGGAGTTGCGGGTGGTGTCGTTGCCCCCGACGACCAGCAGCGTGAGGTTGCCGAGGAACTCCATGGGCCGGTGGATGAGGTCCTTCGTGTCCTCGGAGAGCTGCATCAGGGTGATCAGGTCGTAGCCGGGCTCCTCCCCGGCAGCCAGACGGGCGGCCTTGTCGTGCCACAGCTCGCTGAAGCTGCGGGCCATGTCGGCCACGCCCTGGTAGATCGCGTCGGTGTCGCTGGTGCCGCCGGCGGCCGAGGCGCTCCCGGCCGCGAGCTCGGTCCACTCGACGAGCTTGCGGCGCTGCTCGTAGGGGAAGTCGAGCAGGGTGGCCAGCATTCGCGAGGTCAGCTCGATGCTGACGCGGTCCACCCAGTCGAACGGCTCGTGCAACGGCAGGTCGTCGAGCACCTCAGCGACGCGCGAGCGGATCAGACCCTCCATCTCCTCGAGGTTCTGCGGAGCCACCACCCCTTGGACCGCCTCGCGCTGCCGGTCGTGCCGCGGCGGGTCCATGGCGATGAACATCTCGATCTCCAGGCCTTCGGGCGGCCGGCCGATGATGATCTCCGGCTCCGCCGAGAAGGTCTCGAAGTCCTTGTCCACCGTGACGATGTCGTCGTAGCGGGTCACCGACCAGAAGGGCCCGAACGGGCTGTGGGCCTGGAAATGCACCGGAGCCTCGTCGCGCAGCCGCTTGAAGTACGGCTGCCACTGACCCTGGCGGTAGAGGAACGGGTTGCTGACGTCGATGTCGGTCAGCTCGAGCTGATCGACGTCGACGACCGGCTCCTCGGTGAACTGAGGTTGCTCGTCGCCGCGCACGCTGCGCTTGGCCTTCTGGAACAACCCCAGCGCCTGGATCTGGCGTTGCATCGGGACAGCCGTCCGGGCCTTGTGGAGGACCTGGTCGAGAACGCGCATGCCGGCAACCGCCTGTGGTCGATGATGGTCGAGACATCATGACAACACACGTCGCTCAACGTGACAAGCGATCCGACTCTTGTAATTCAGCGCGACACTCAGCGCTCAGGTGTCGCGCTTACGCGGATCAGGGCCGAAAGTGCGCGGCCACGTCGATCAGCCGGTCGTTGCCCTCGGGCTCGCCGATGGTCACGCGCACGCCCTCGCCGGCGAACGGGCGCACCGTGATGCCGACCGCGTCGGCGGCCGCGGCGAGCTCCATCGACCGGTCGCCGAGGGCGAACCACACGAAGTTGCCCTGCGAGGCCGGCAGCTGCCAGCCCTGCTCGGCCAGCGCCGCCTGCACCCGGGTGCGCTCCTCGGCCAGCGCCTCGACCCGCTCGAGCAGGTCGTCCTCGGCCTCGAGCGAGGCGATGGCTGCGGCCTGGGCGACGGCGTTGACGCCGAAGGGCAGCGAGACCGCCCGCAGCGCGCTCGCGATCGGCGCGTGCGCGACGGCGTACCCGACCCGGAAGCCGGCGAGGCCGTAGGCCTTGGAGAAGGTGCGGAACAGCACGACGTTCTCGTGGCCGCGGTAGGTGGCGACCCCGTCGACGGCGTCGTCCATCCGCACGAACTCGACGTAGGCCTCGTCGACGACCACCACGACGTGCGACGGCACGGCAGCGATGAACGCGTCGAGCTCGGACTGCGTCACCGACGGTCCGGTCGGGTTGTTGGGCGTGCACACGAAGACGACCTTGGTGCGGTCGGTGATCGCGGCCAGCATCGCGTCGAGGTCGTGACGACCCTCAGCGGTCACGGGCACCTGCACCGACGTCGCACCCGCGGCGGCCACGGCGATCGGGTAGGCCTCGAAGGAGCGCCAGGCGTAGACGACCTCGTCGCCGGCGTCGCAGAACGAGCCGAGGACCTGGTAGATCAGCGCGACGCTGCCGGTGCCGAGCGCGAGGTCGGACTCCGGCACCTCGAGGCGCGCCGCCAGGGCGGCGTACAAGGCACTGCTGCCCATGTCGGGGTAGCGGTTCATCGTCGCGACCGCGCCGGTCGCCGCCTCGACGACGCCGGGCAGCGGCGGGTAGGGGTTCTCGTTGCTCGAGAGCTTGTAGGACGTCAGTCCCTCCTGCACCGTCGGCGGCTTGCCGGGCACGTAGGCGGGGATCTGGGCGACGTTGGAGCGCGGCTGAGGTGTGGCCATGGGAGAACCCTAGGCCGGTCTAGGAGGTCGGGCGTCCTCGCCACGGCCGCAGCACCATCGCCGCGACGATCCCGACGCCCACCCCGATCGCTGCCCCGGCGGAGTTGTCGATGATGTCGGTGACGTCGCAGGCGCGGTCGAGCCGGGCGAGGGTGAGCTGGGTGGTCTCGATCGCGACCGAGTACGCCGCCAGCAGCACCAGCCCGGCCGGCACCGTGACCCACGCCGAGCGCCAGCGGGCCGCGGCGACCACGAGGAGCGCGCCGGACGGCGCGAAGATCGCGGCGTTGAGCAGCCGCTGGCCGCCGGAGAAGATCCAGAACCCGTCGGGGGCCGGGCCCCCGATGTCCCAGGAGCAGGTGTCGAGGCGGTCCTCGGCCAACACCCAGCCGGGCGCACCGTTGGCCGGCAGCAGGGTGAGCAGACCGACGACGACCAGCGACCACAGCAGGCCCGCGATCGCGACCGCGGTGACCACCCCGAGGCGACCCCTCAGGGCCCAGGCGAGCGCGGCGCAGAGCACTCCGGACGCCACCGCGCCCAGGAGCATGACCTCGACACCACCGACCGGGAACACCGGCCCGAGGTTACCTACCCGGTCGTCCTCACCCTCGGCCGCGACCTGCCCGCCGTGCCGGGCGGGGACGTCGTGCTGCCGGCGACGACCGGGTTGGTGAGGCACCGGATCGATCCGCCGGCCTTGTGGAACTCCGAGACGTCGACGAGCACGATGTCGAACCCCCACGCCTCGAGCTGGGTGCGCACCCGGTCGGGGCAGGCGGGCATCACGATCGTGGAGCCGACGACGACGGAGTTGGCGCACAGCGTGCCGATCGCCTCCTCGGCGGTGAGCACCAGTGGCTCGGGCACCAGCGCGAGCAGCGCCTCGCCCGACGGACCGTCCAGTGCCTCGGGGCACACCAGCGCCCGACGCTCGTCGAGCGGGCAGAAGGCCAGGTCGAGGTGGTACATCGACGGGTGGGTGATCCGCAGCCCGCGCACCCGCACGCCGAGGTCGAGGGCGAGGTGCTTGAGCGCGAGCTCCTCGGTGCGCGGGCCGTAGCCGACCACGAGGGAGTCGCCGAAGGCGAAGGCGTCGCCGGCCTCGAAGTGGGCGCCGATGCTGTCGCGCCCGACGTACGACGTCGTCCAGCCGTGTCGGACCAGCCACGGCTGGGCGGTGGCGGTCTCCATGCGTCGCTGGGCGTAGCGCATGTGCGACATGACGGCGTGGCGCGTGCCGTCCGGGCGCACGACCCCGAGGCCGAGGTTCATCGCGTAGACCATGTCGGGGGCGTCGTCGCGCTGCTCGATCACGTCGACGCGGGCGCCGAGCCCACGCAGGGTGTCGACCATCGTGTGCCACTGACGCAGCGCTCGCGCGGCGTCGGGCTGGACCATCGGGTCCATGAAGGGGTTGATGACGTAGTCGATCCGGAACGCGGTCGGCTCGACCGCCAGGTAGTGCCGGCCCCAGGCCAGGGGTGCTGCCTCGTTCACGTGACTTCTCCTCGCTGTCGCACTGCGCACCCCTGCGGGAAGCATCTTGTCAGACAATCTGACAGGTCCATCGTGTCCGACCTGCCCCCGGACGGCAACCCGACACGGCATGATGAGGCCATGCCCGCCGCCCCCGCCTCGTTCGCGACGCTGCACGTGGAGCACTCCTCCACCGTCGAGCGCGCCGCCATCGAGCTGCGGAGGGCGATCTTCGACGGCGAGATCGAGAGCGGCACGCCGCTGCGCGAGCTCGCGCTCGCCGAGTCGCTGGGCGTC
>NZ_JAXMNS010000278.1:0-5175 GCF_034670285.1 Nocardioides sp.
GTCGAATCGTTGTCGTCTGGGACCAAACGACACGCCTCCGCACCCACGCTCAGTCCTCCGGCTCATAGCCGAGGTTGGGCGAGAGCCACCGCTCGGCCTCGGCGAGGGTCCAGCCCTTGCGCTCGGCGTACGACGCGACCTGGTCGCGACCGAGCCGGCCGACGACGAAGTACTGCGACTGCGGGTGGCTGAAGTACCAGCCCGACACCGATGCCCCGGGCCACATGGCCATCGACTCGGTGAGCGTGATGCCGGTCTGCTCCTCGACGTCGAGGAGGTCCCAGAGCGTCAGCTTCTCGGTGTGGTCGGGACAGGCCGGGTAGCCCGGCGCCGGCCGGATGCCGGCGTACTTCTCGGCGATCAGGTCCTCGTTGCTCAGGTCCTCGTCACTGACGTGACCCCAGAACTCCTTGCGCACCCGCTGGTGCAGTCGCTCGGCGAAGGCTTCGGCGAGCCGGTCGGCCAGCGACTCGAGGAGGATGGCGTTGTAGTCGTCGAGGTCGTCCTTGAAGGCCTGGACCCGCTCGGGCAGGCCGATCCCGGCCGTGACCGCGAACCCGCCGACGTGGTCGGCGAGCCCCGACCCGGCGGGCGCGACGAAGTCGGCGAGGGAACGGTTGGGGATCCCCGAGCGGTGCTCACCCTGCTGACGCAGGTGGTGCAGCGTCGCCCGGACCTCCTGGCGCTCCTCGTCGGCGTAGACGACAGTGTCATCACCGTCGGCGGCGGCCGGGAAGAACCCGTAGATGCCGCGCGCCGTCAGCCACTTCTCGGAGATGATCGAGTCGAGCATCGCCTGCGCGTCGTCGTAGAGCTTGCGCGCCACCTCGCCGGTCGTGGGGCTGTTGAGGATGTCGGGGAACTTGCCCTTCATCTCCCAGGCGTTGAAGAACGGCTGCCAGTCGATGTAGTCACGCAGCTCGGCGATGTCGTAGTCGGCGAGCAGGTGCACGCCGGGCTGCTGCGGCGCCGGCGGCGTGTACGACGTCCAGTCGACGGGGGTGGCGTTCTCGCGCGCTGCGTCGTACTTGAGCAGCTTGCGGTCGCCCTTGCCTGCGTGACGGGTGCGCAGGGCGTCGTAGTCGGTCTTGATGTCGGCCATCAGCTCGCCGCGCTTGGTCTCGTGGAGCAGAGCCGCCGCGGTGGGCACCGAGCGGGAGGCGTCCTTGACCCACACGACCGGGCCGTCGTAGCGGGGGTCGACCTTGACGGCCGTGTGGGCGCGCGAGGTGGTGGCTCCGCCGATGAGCAGCGGGATCGTCAGGCCCTGGCGCTGCATCTCGGTCGCCAGCGTCACCATCTCGTCGAGCGAGGGGGTGATCAGCCCGGAGAGGCCGATGATGTCGGCCCCGACCTCGGCCGCGGTGTCGAGGATCTTCTGCGCCGGCACCATCACGCCGAGGTCGATGACCTCGTAGTTGTTGCACTGCAGCACCACGCCGACGATGTTCTTGCCGATGTCGTGCACGTCGCCCTTGACCGTGGCCATGACGATCGTGCCGTTGGTGTCCTTGGCGGTGGCGAACTGCGGGTTGTCGAGCTTCTCCTGCTCGATGAACGGGATGAGGTAGGCAACGGCCTTCTTCATCACGCGCGCCGACTTCACGACCTGCGGGAGGAACATCTTGCCCGCGCCGAAGAGGTCGCCGACGACGTTCATGCCGTCCATCAGCGGGCCCTCGATCACCTCGATCGGGCGTCCGCCGCGCTCGGCGATCTCGAGCCGGAGCTCCTCGGTGTCGGACTCGGCGAAGGCGTCGATGCCCTTCACGAGGGCGTGGGTGATCCGCTCCCCCACAGGCAACGAGCGCCACTCCTCGGCGGTCGCCTCGACGACCTCGCCGGCCTTGTTGTGCGCCTCGGCGATCTCGAGCAGTCGCTCGGCGGCATCGGGGCGACGGTTGAGGACGACGTCCTCGATGCGCTCGCGCAGCTCGGGCTCGACCTGGTCGTAGACGACCAGCGCACCTGCGTTGACGATGCCCATGTCGAGCCCCGCCTCGATGGCGTGGAACAGGAACACGGCGTGGATGGCCTCACGGACCGGGTTGTTGCCCCGGAACGAGAAGCTCACGTTGGAGATGCCGCCCGACACCTTGGCGCCCGGGAGGTTCTCCTTGATCCAGCGGGTGGCCTCGATGAAGTCCAGGCCGTACGACGCGTGCTCCTCGATGCCGGTCGCGACGGCGAAGACGTTGGGGTCGAAGATGATGTCCTCGGCAGGGAAGTCCACCTCGTCCACCAGGATCCGGTAGGCGCGCTCACAGATCGCCTTGCGTCGCTCGAGGTTGTCGGCCTGACCGTCCTCGTCGAAGGCCATCACGACCGCGGCGGCGCCGTAGCGCTTGACCAGTCGGGCCTGCTCGCGGAACTTCTCCTCGCCCTCCTTCATGGAGATGGAGTTGACGATCGCCTTGCCCTGCACGTTCTTCAGGCCGGCCTCGATCACCTCCCACTTGGAGGAGTCGACCATCAGTGGCACCCGGCTGATGTCGGGCTCGCTGGCGATGAGCTTGGTGAAGCGGTCCATGGCCGCGACGCCGTCGATCATGCCCTCGTCCATGTTGACGTCGATGACCTGCGCGCCGTTCTCGACCTGCTGCGCGGCGACTGCGAGGGCGGCGTCGTAGTCGCCGTCCTTGATGAGGTTGCGGAACTTGGCCGAGCCGGTGATGTTGGTGCGCTCGCCGACGTTGACGAAGAGGCTGTCCTCGTCGATCGTGAACGGCTCCAGGCCGCTGAGCCGCATCGCTGGTACGACGCTCGCGAGCTCACGTCGCGGCTGCTCGGCCACGGCCTCGGCGATCGCGGCGATGTGGTCGGGTGTCGTTCCGCAGCACCCGCCGGCGAGGTTCACGAACCCGGCCGCGGCGAACTCGCGCAGCATCTCAGCGGTCTCCGCGGGCGACTCGTCGTACTCACCGAAGGCGTTGGGCAGCCCGGCGTTGGGGTAGCAGGAGACGAAGGTGTCGGCGAGACGCGACATCTCGGCGATGTAGGGGCGCATCTCCTTGGCGCCGAGCGCGCAGTTGAGGCCCACGGCGAGCGGACGGGCGTGGCGCACCGAGTCCCAGAAGGCCTCGGTGACCTGGCCGGACAGCGTGCGACCGGAGGCGTCGGTGATGGTGCCGGAGATGATGACCGGCCACCGGCGTCCGAGCTCCTCGAAGAGCTGCTCGACGGCGAAGATCGCGGCCTTCGCGTTGAGGGTGTCGAAGATCGTCTCGATGAAGATCAGGTCGGAGCCGCCGTCGACGAGGCCACGGGCGGCCTCGACGTAGGCCTCGACGAGCTGGTCCCAGGACACGTTGCGCGCACCGGGGTCGTTGACGTCGGGCGAGATGGACGCCGTACGGGTCGTGGGTCCGAGCGCCCCGCCGACGTAGCGCGGGCGGTCGGGCGTCTGCTGGGTCATCTCGTCGCAGACCCGGCGGGCCAGCTGCGCCGCTTCGAGGTTGAGCTCGTAGGCGAGGTCCTGCATCCCGTAGTCGCCCAGGGAGATGCGGTTGGCGTTGAAGGTGTTGGTCTCGATGACGTCGGCGCCGGACTCGAGGTACTCCCGGTGGATGCCGGCGATGATGTCGGGCTGGGTCAGCGTCAGCAGGTCGTTGTTGCCCTGCAGGTCGCTGGGCCAGTCGGCGAAGCGCTCTCCGCGGTAGCCGGCCTCGTCTGGCCGGTCACGCTGGATGGCGGTGCCCATCGCGCCATCGAGCACGACGATCCGCTGGTGGAGGAGCTCGGTCAGCTCGGCGGTGGCGTCAGGACGGTGGTCGATCAACGGATCTCCTCGGGTGGCGACGAGCTGAGGTGCGTCGTCCAGCTGGTGGACGCGGTTCTCAGATCGTGGCATCGGCTCGGTACGCAGGTGAAATCCTCAACGTCCAGGCACCCTCTAGGCTTCCCGGTGTGATGGAGATGGAGGACACCCCCGACCTGGTCCGACCCGTGGTCATCGCGGCTTTCGAGGGCTGGAACGACGCCGCCGACGTCGCGTCGTCGGTCGTCGACCACCTGATGCTGGTGTGGAACGCCCGGGTGGTCGCCGCGATCGACCCCGAGGAGTTCTACGACTTCCAGGTGCACCGACCCGTCATCGGGAATGACGAGAACGGCCACCGCCGCCTCACCTGGCCCACCACCCAGATCGCGGTCGCCTCCCCGCCCGACCTGGACCGCGACGTCATCCTGATCCGCGGCATCGAGCCCAACATGCGCTGGCGCCAGTTCTGCGCCGAGCTGCTCGCCGCGTGCGACGACCTCGGCGCCGAGACGATCGTGACGCTGGGCGCCCTGCTGGCCGACACCCCGCACACCCGCCCGGTCCCGGTGACCGGCACCGCCACGGAGCCCGAGCTCGTCGACCGGCTCAAGCTCGAGCAGTCGACCTACGAGGGTCCGATCGGGATCGTCGGGGTCTTCCAGGACGCCTGCGCACGCCTTGACATCCCCTCGGTGAGCTACTGGGCTGCGGTCCCGCACTACGTGGCGCAGCCGCCGTGCCCCAAGGGCACCCTCGCCCTGCTCGGCCAGCTGGAGGACCTGCTCGAGGTCTCCATCCCCCAGCTCGACCTCGCCGAGGACGCCCGGGCCTGGGAGCGGGGGGTCGACGAGCTCGCCGAGGACGACGAGGACATCGCCGACTACGTCCGCACGCTCGAGGAGACCCGCGACACCGCGGACCTGCCCGAGGCCACCGGTGAGGCGATCGCTCGCGAGTTCGAGCGCTACCTCAAGCGGCGTGGCGACGACGGGCCCACGGCCCCGCCCGACTGACACCAGGGCCCCTCACCCGCCGGCGCGCGCCGCCGTCCCGGGGTCGGATCTGTTGTCGTTTGGTCCCAGACGACAATCTCTGGGCCCCGAATGTTGTCGGTTGGGACCAAACGACCACAACACTTCCGCGACGCCAGCCGGTCGCGCCGGGCGGCCGGGCGGGCCGGCGAGGAGCTAGAGCGCGATGCCGAGGGCGGCGTCGACGACGGCGACGATCGCGAGCGCAGCGTCCGGGTCGGAGGTGTCGGCGAGCCCGTCGACGCCGAGGGTGGCTGCGACCCAGGCCTCGATCGCTGCGACGGCGCGCGGAGCATCGAGGTCGTCGGCGAGAGCCTCGAGCACCTCCTCGACGACCGGGGCGGCCGGAGCCCCGGCACCGAGCGCGACGGCTCGTCGCCAGTC
>NZ_JAXMNS010000279.1:0-5172 GCF_034670285.1 Nocardioides sp.
GGTCGGTCAGGGCATCGCCGGCGATGTCGCAGGCGCCGACGTTGGCGCCGCGCGCGGCGGCGCGCACGGCCAGCTCTCGACCGAAGCCGCCGGCGGCACCGGTGACGACGACGGTCCGGCCGGCCAGGTGGTTCGTCGGCCCGGACTGCTCCGTCACAGGGCCGTGCCGAGCTGGAAGACGGCTGAGAGGCCCTCGCCCCACGTGGCGAAGTCCGCGGGCTTGGGCAGCCCGAGGGTGCGGAGCTCGTCGGCGATCGGTCCGGTGCCGAGGGTGAGGTCGACCTGGTCGGCCTCGATGAAGCCCGAGGCGAGGTCCATCCCGAGCGGCGTCGCCTGCGGCACGCCGTCGAGGTAGGAGTAGCTGACGGCGTCGATCCGGGTCGCCTCGCTGAGGGCCGGGGCGCGCGGCACGGTGACGGTCAGGGCGACGTCGTCGCCGTCGCGCAGCTCGAAGGTCACGTGCGAGTCGGTGTAGGTCGCGTCGATGCCGACGACGACCTTGGGGAAGCCCATCACCTCGTTGCCGGCCTTGCAGGTGAACTCCTGGTCGACGGGCATCCGGTAGACGAAGGAGCCCATGACGTCCTCCGGGGCGCCGGCCGGGCGGGCCAGGAAGCCGAGGTTGACCTCGTTGTAGTCGCCCCACGGGTTCTGCCGGTAGTCGACGATGCTGATGATCAGCTGGGCCGTGCCCGGCCCGATCTCGGCGATCTCGAAGGCGTCGCCCGGCAGCAGCGCGGCGGCTGCGTCGGCGGGAACGCTGAAGCCGAGCGTGGCGGAGTTGAAGTCGTCGACGGCCATCGGGAAGGTGATCTCCCGGCCATCGATCGTGCCCCAGGTGGTGATCGGGGTGGTGGTCATGTCGTCGTCCTCCAGCTCGGTGCGGGAATTGGCACGCGTCAAATTAGCGCACTCGTGTGGCCTGCGCCACAGTTCGACGCCCTCTGGTTGTTTGCCGGTGGCCCAGTAGGTTGGGGTGATGAGCACGCGTCGTACGGCCGTCGTCGTCGGTTCCGGCCCCAACGGGCTCGCTGCAGCGGTGGCCCTGGCCCAGCAAGGCGTCTCGGTCACGGTGCTGGAGGCGGCCTCCGAGATCGGCGGTGGCACCCGCACCGCCGAGCTCACCGAGCCGGGTGTGCTGCACGACGTCTGCTCGGCGATCCACCCCTTCGGCGTGGCCTCGCCCTACCTGCGCACGCTGCCCCTCGCCGAGCACGGCCTGCGCTGGGTCTGGCCCGAGATCGACGTGGCACACCCCCTCGAGGACGGGAGCGTGGGCGTGCTCGCCGGCGACGTCGTCCAGACCGCGGCCGGCCTCGGGGTCGACGGACGACGGTGGCGCCAGGTCTTCGGCCCGCTCGAGGCAGCCTTTCCGCAGCTTGCCGACGACATCCTCGGTCCGCTGCTCAGCGTGCCGAAGCACCCGATCAAGCTCGCACAGTTCGGGCTCCGAGCCGGGCTGCCCGCGACGGTCCTGGCGAAGACGTTCAAGACCCCGCAGGCGCAGGCGCTCTTCCTCGGCTGTGCCGCCCACGTCTACCGGCCGCTCAACCGCCCGGCCTCCGCCGCCGTCGGCGCGATGATGATCGCCGCCGGGCACGTCCACGGCTGGCCGGCAGCGCAGGGCGGCTCGCAGGCGATCACCACCGCGCTGGCGAGCCTGCTCGGCGAGCTCGGGGGCTCGATCGTGCTCGACCACCGGGTCTCCTCGGTAACCGACCTGCCCGCCGCGGATGTCACGCTCTTCGACACCACGCCGACCGGCTTCGCCGACATCGTCGGTGACCTGGCGCCGAGTCGGCTCGGCAAGGCCTACCGCTCCTGGAAGTACGGCCCCGCCGCCTTCAAGGTCGACATCGCCGTGCGCGACGGTGTGCCGTGGACGGCGCCGGAGGCCCGCAAGGCCGGCACCGTGCACGTCGGCGGCTCGCCCGACGTGGTCGTGCAGGCCGAGCGCGACGTCGTCGCGGGACGGATGCCCGAGCGGCCGTTCATCCTCGTAGGCCAGCAGTACCTTGCCGACCCGACCCGCTCGGCCGGCGACCTGCACCCGATCTGGGCCTACGCCCACGTGCCGAACGGCTACGCCGGCGACGCGACCGGCGCCGTCCTCGACGAGATCGAGCGCTACGCCCCGGGCTTCCGCGACCGGGTGGTCAGCACGAGCGTGATGACGCCGGCCGACTACGAGAGCTACAACGCCAACTACGTCGGCGGCGACATCGCGGCCGGCTCGAATTCGCTGCCGCAGCTGATCGCGCGTCCTGCCTTGACCGCGGACCCCTACGACACCGGCGTTCCCGGGATGTATCTCTGCTCGGCCTCGACGCCGCCCGGCGCCGGCGTCCACGGCATGTGCGGCTACCGGGCGGCGCAGAGTGCGCTGAAGCACCTGCGCCGCTGACCACCCTGGTCATCGAGTAGCCGGGGAGCGAGCGCAGCGAGCCACCGGCGTATCGAGATGTGGGTGAGGTGGGTGGGGCGTCTCGATACGCCGACTCCTCGCTTCGCTCGTGGTCGGCTACTCGACGACCACCCTGGTCATCGAGTAGCCGGGGAGCGAGCGCAGCGAGCCACCGGCGTTTCGAGATGTCGACGACCGGCAGGTCACTCGATGAGGTCGTCCCACCCGCCCGAGAGGTAGTCGATGAACGTCGGCGAGACGCACTCGGCGACGAGGTGCTCGCGGGTGACCGGACGCGACATCGCGACGAAGCCGGCGTCGGCGACCGCGGAGGAGGCGAAGTCGTGGTGCAGGATCGCGCCGATCCCGACGCTGACGAAGTCGGCGCCCTTCTCGAGGCACCAGGCGGCGTCGGAGGCCGAGAGCACCTTGCCGGCCACCCCGAGGCGGGTCTCGCCTCGCTCGAGGGAGGTGAAGTGCTCGATGAGGAGGCGGTCGTCGTCGCCGGTCTCGCCGCGCGGGTGCATGAAGACGTCCCACAGCGACATGTCGATGTAGTCGAGGGTCTGGGCCGCGAGCATCGTCGCGGCCACCTCGACGCCGTCGGCGAGCGTCATCCCGCTGCCCTCGGGGGTCAGGCGCAGGCCGAGCTGGAAGTCGGGACCGGTCGCGGCGCGGATGCCGTCGACGACCTCGACCAGGAACCGCATCCGGTTGGTGGCCGAGCCGCCGTACTGGTCGGTGCGGTGGTTGTTGCGGGCGTCGAGGAACTGGCAGGCCAGGTAGCCGTGAGCGCCGTGGATCTCGGCGCCGTCGAAGCCGGCCTCCTCGGCGCGCACCGCGGCAGCCACGAAGTCGGCGACGCTGTCCTGGATCTCCTCGGTGGTCATCGCGACCGAGTTGGTCTTCGGGTCGTCCCACGGACACTGGTTGGGCCGGCCGCTGAGGGCCGGGTCGGCGCGGCGGCCGCCGTGGTGCAGCTGCACCGAGGACGTCGTGCCGGTGGCGCGCAGGCCGTCGGCCAGACGCGTGAGTCCCGGCAGGTGGTCGTCGGAGGCGACGCCGAGCTGTCCGGGCCACGCCTGACCGGCCGGTGACACGAACGCCGCACAGGTCATCGTGAGACCCATTCCGCCGCGGCCGCGGGCCTCGAGCCAGCGGTACTCGTCGTCGGAGAGCGTGCCGTCGGCGTGGCTCTGGGTGTTGGTGAGCGGTGCCAGGGCGAAGCGGTTGGCCCAGCTCGGTCCGTGGGCGAAGGTCAGCTGGGTGCCGGGGGTCACGGCGGGCGTGGAAGTCAGGGCAGTCACCGGACCATCCTGCCTGGTTCGTGGTGAGTCGTGTGACGGGGCGGAGTGGTTGAATCGACTACCCTAGGGGGGTACGGTGTTGCTATGGACCATGAGACGCCGCCGGGCTACCTGACCCGCAAGGACGACTACCTGCGCCGCATGCGTCGCATCGAGGGTCAGGTGAAGGGCATCGAGCGGATGATCGACCAGGAGAAGTACTGCATCGACATCCTCACCCAGGTCTCGGCGGTGACCAAGGCGCTCCAGGCCGTCGCCCTCGGCCTTGTCGACGAGCACATGAGCCACTGCGTGCTCGACGCTGCCAGGACCGGCGGGTCGGAGGCCGAGATCAAGCTCAAGGAGGCGTCCGAGGCAATCGCACGTCTCGTGCGTTCGTGAAGACCACACCCTCTACCCACCAGATCACCCAGGAGAACTCATGACAGTCCAGAGCTACACCGTCAACGGCATGACGTGCGGGCACTGCGTTGCCTCGGTCACCGAGGAGATCACCGAGCTGGCGGGCGTCACCGACGTGGCCGTCGACCTCCCCACGGGCGCCGTGAGCGTCACGAGCGTCGAGCCGCTCGACGACGACGCCGTCCGCGCCGCCGTCGAGGAGGCCGGCTACCAGCTGGCATGAGCGCCCCCGACGTGACCTCCCACGAGGTCGAGCTCGCGATCACCGGGATGACGTGCGCCTCGTGCGCCAACCGCATCCAGCGCAAGCTCAACAAGCTCGACGGTGTCGAGGCCAGCGTCAACTACGCCACCGAGAAGGCCAGCGTCACCTACGACGACTCGGTCACGACCGACACGTTGCTGGCGACGGTCGCCGCCGCGGGGTACGCCGCCGCCGTACCGCTGCCCGACGTCGAGCGCGACCCGGACGCCGGAGGCGGGGTGTCGCTGCGCACGCGCATGATCGTCTCGGCGGTGCTCAGCGTGCCGGTGATCGCGATGGCCATGGTGCCGGCGCTCCAGGTCGACGGGTGGCAGTGGATCTCGCTGGTCCTCACGACCCCCGTGGTGGTGTGGGGCGGACTGCCGTTCCACCGGGCCACGTGGACCAACCTGCGCCACGGTGCGACGACGATGGACACCCTCATCACGATGGGCACCCTGGCCGCCTTCGGCTGGTCGCTCTACGCGCTGTTCTTCGGCTCCGCCGGGATGATCGGCATGCAGCACACCTTCGAGCTGAGCGTCGCCCGCAGCGACGGCTCCGACAACATCTACCTCGAGGCCGCCGCCGGGGTGACGACGTTCCTGCTGGTCGGTCGCTACCTCGAGCACCGCGCCAAGGGGCGCGCCGGCGCTGCGTTGCGAGCACTGCTCGACCTCGGGGCCAAGGACGTCGCGGTCGTGCGCGACGGCGTCGAGACGCGCGTGCCGATCAGCAGCCTGGTCGTCGGCGACACCTTCGTCGTACGCCCCGGCGAGAAGATCGCCACCGACGGCACCGTCGTCGACGGCTCC
>NZ_JAXMNS010000280.1:0-5150 GCF_034670285.1 Nocardioides sp.
GGCGGCAGCGCGGCCGGCGGCCAGGCCCGCCTCGACGGCTACGAGATCCGTACGGCGGCGGTGATGGCCAACGTCCCGTGCATCACGACGGTGCAGGGCCTCGGCGCCGCGGTGCAGGGCATCGAGGCGCGCCGCCGCGGTGACGTCGGTGTGCGCAGCCTCCAGGACTGGGCTCGCGCGCTGCGGCCGACTGCTGACGACGCTCAGGCCGCTCAGGCCGCTCAGGACACCGAGGCGGCTCGCGGCTGATGGCGCTCTACCGGCGGCTCTTCGAGCACGGCTTCGCTCACGTCGACCCCGAGCGGGCCCACCACCTGGGCTTCGGGGCCGTACGCGGGGCGGCGCCGCTGCTGCGCGGACTCGACCGGGTGACGCGCCGGGCCCCGGAGGGCGAGCCGGTCATCACGATGGGCCTGACCTTCCCGCACGCCCTGGGGATGGCGGCCGGCTTCGACAAGAACGCCGTCGGCATCGACGCCCTCGCGGCGCTCGGCTTCGGTCACGTCGAGATCGGCACCGTCACCGGCCAGGCCCAGCCCGGCAACCCCAAGCCGCGGCTCTTCCGGCTGCCGGCCGACCGTGCCGTGGTCAACCGGATGGGCTTCAACAACGCCGGGGCCGAGGCCGTGGCACACCGCCTCGCCGAGCGCGAGGCGCACCGCCGACACGAGCCCGGCGGCCCGGTGCTGGGAGTCAACATCGGCAAGACCAAGGTCGTGCCCGAGGACGACGAGGCCGCGGTGCTGGCCGACTACGGCCACTCCACGCGGCTGCTGGCGCCGTACGCCGACTACCTCGTGGTCAACGTCAGCTCGCCCAACACCCCGGGCCTGCGCTCGCTGCAGTCGGTGGAACGGCTCCAGCCGCTCCTCGAGCACGTACGACGCGTGGCCGACGGGGTCATCAACGGTGACCGCGGACGGGTGCCGCTGCTGGTGAAGATCGCGCCCGACCTCGCCGACGAGGACGTCCTCGCGGTCGCCGACCTGGCCGGCGCCATAGACCTCGACGGCATCATCGCCACCAACACCACGATCAGCCGCGACGGCCTGCGCAGCTCGTCCGACGCGGTTGCGGCCCTGGGGGCCGGCGGACTGTCGGGCCGACCGCTCACGGCGCGGGCGACCGACGTCATGCGGCTGCTGCGTGCCCGCGTCGGGCCCGACCTGACGCTCGTCGGCGTCGGCGGCATCACCACCGTCGAGGACGCCCGTGCCAGGCTCGAGGCCGGCGCCGACCTGCTGCAGGCCTACACGGCGTTCATCTATGAAGGACCCACCTGGCCACGCACCATCGTGAAGGGACTGTCATGACCTGTCGTCCGACATCGACGCCGACCGCACGCCCGGGGGTGGCGCGGTGAGCTTCGGCGACTACCAGATCGAGCTCTACCTCGGGGCACTCGGCGGCAGCCTGCCGCCGCACCCCTTCACCTACGCCGAGCTCGAGGCGAACGCCCTCGCGGCGTTGCCGCCCGAGCTGCGCACCTACGTCGCGGGAGGCAGCGGCACCGAGTCGACCCAGCGCGGCAACGCCGAGGCCTTCGAGCGTTGGGCGCTGGTGCCTCGGATGCTTCGCGCCTCGGCCGAGCGCGACCTCAGCGTCGACCTGTTCGGCACCACGGTGGCGAGCCCGCTGATGATGGCACCTGTCGGGGTGCTCGGCCTGGTCACGCCCGACCAGCACGGCGACGTGCACGGCGCCGAGGTCTCGGCCGCCACGGGGGTGCCCTTCATCGGCTCGACCCTGATGAGCGACCCGTTGGAGGACGTCGCCGCCGCACGCGGCGAGGCGCCGCTGTGGTTCCAGCTCTACACGCCCAAGAACCGCGAGCTCGCCGCCAGCCTGGTCTCGCGCGCCGAGAAGGCGGGCTACGACGCGATCGTGGTCACGCTCGACACCTGGGTGCCCGGCTGGCGCCCGCGCGATCTGGCCAGCGGCAACTTCCCCCAGCTGCGCGGCAAGGCCTTGGCCAACTACACCTCCGACCCTGTCTTCGCCGAGATGACCGGCCCCGACCCGGACCTCGGCACGACGGTGATGACGTGGGTCGGCACCTTCGGCAACCCGCTCAGCTGGGACGACCTGCCGTGGTTGCGCTCGCTGACCGACCTGCCGATCGTGCTCAAGGGCATCTGTCACCCCGACGACGCCCGGCGGGCGCTCGACGAGGGCGTCGACGGCATCTACGTCTCCAACCACGGTGGACGCCAGGCCAACGGTGGGGGAGCGGCGATCGACTGGCTGCCCGGAGTGGTCGACGCCGTCCGGTCGCACGCCGACAAGGGCGATGCGCCGGTGGTGTTCGACTCCGGTGTCCGCACCGGCGCCGACGTGGTGAAGGCCCTCGCCCTCGGCGCGACCACGGTCGCTGTCGGGCGGCCCTACGTCTACGGCCTGGCGCTCGGTGGGGTGCCCGGAGCGACGCACGTGCTGCGCTCGATCCAGGCCGAGACCGACCTGATCATGGCGGTCGACGGATACCCGACCCGGGCCGACCTGACGCGCGACGCCCTGGTGCGTGTGCCATGACGGGCTTCGAGACGCCGGTCGCGTGCTCCTCCGTCGCTCGCGCGACTCCTCGACCTCCCCGCGTGGTCCACCGCCTCGCGAGCTCGGAGGTGGCGCGGTGACGTTCGGCGCTCGTTTTCATGCCGCCCTGGCCGAGCGTGGGCCGTTCTGCGTCGGCATCGACCCGCACGCCGCGCTGCTGCACGAGTGGGGCCTCGACGACGACGTCGCCGGCCTCGAGTCGTTCGCGATGAGCGTCGTGGACGCCGTGGCCCCGCACTGCTCGGTGGTCAAGCCGCAGTCGGCGTTCTACGAGCGCTTCGGCTCCCGCGGCATCGCCGTGCTCGAGCGCGTCATCGAGGCCTCCCGTGCAGCGGGAGCGCTCGTGCTGCTCGACATCAAGCGCGGTGACATCGGCTCGACGTCGCAGGCCTACGCCGAGGCCTACCTCGACCCGTCCAGCCCGCTCGCCTCGGACGCCGTGACCGTGAGCCCCTACCTCGGCTTCGGGTCGCTCGACCCGTTCGTCGAGGTCGCGCGCCGCCACGACGCCGGGCTGTTCGTGCTGGCGCTCACCTCCAACAAGGAGGGTCCCGAGGTCCAGCACGCCCGCGTCGACACCGGCGAGACCGTGGCCGACCGGATCCTCGACCATCTGCGCCGGCTCAACGCGGACGCCGAGCCGCTGGGCTCCTTCGGCGCGGTCGTGGGTGCCACGATCTCCTCCGACACCGGGGCCGACTTCGCGTTCAACGGTCCGATCCTCGCTCCCGGGTACGGCGCCCAGGGCGGCACGCCCGACGACATCCGGCGGATCTTCGGTGCCTCGGCCGCGCACGTCAGCGCCAGCTCCTCGCGCGAGGTGCTGCGGGCCGGCCCGGACGCCGCCGCGATGCGCGACGTCGTACGACGGGCGAACGACGCGCTGCGCGGCGGGCAGGCATGACGTCGCTTCGCCGCACGGGCGTCGCTCTGACCAGTGCCCTCCTCCTCGGTGCCCTCTCGGCCTGTGGTGGCGACGGGGTCGAGCGCTACTGCGAGGAGGTGTCCGAGCAGCAGCTGGCCCTCACCGAGGCCGCAGCCTCCGGCGCGACCGGGCTCCTCGAGGCGCTGCCGAGCTTCGAGGCGCTGCGCGCCGAGTCGCCGTCCGACATCGCCGCCGACTGGGCGGTCGTGGTGCAGCGGGTCTCGGTGCTCGAGGAAGCCCTCGCCGACGCCGACGTCGACCCCGCGACCTACGACCCGGAGAACCCGTCCGACGACCTGAGCGACGAGGACCAGGCAGCGATCGCCGCTGCGGCCTCGGGACTGGTGACGCCGGCCATGGTCGAGGCGCTCGGCCGCGTGCAGCAGCAGGCGCGTGACGTGTGCAAGACCCCGTTGAGCCTGTGAGCCGCGCGCGACGAGCGGAGGATCACAACTCCGACGACTGGTGCGGACCGGCCGTTGCCGCCCGCGGACTCCTCTGACTAGATTGACCCCTTCAGCGGCATGCCGTGCCGCTCACACCGACGCAGTCCGATCAGAAGGACCACACGTGGCTTTGCCCCCGCTGACACCCGAACAGCGCCAGGCGGCGTTGCAGAAGGCCGCCGCCTCTCGACGCGAGCGGGCCGAGGTGAAGAACCGCCTCAAGAACTCCGGGGCCTCGATCAGCGAGGTCATCGCGCAGGGCCACACCAACGAGGTGATCGGCAAGATGCGCGTCGTCGACCTGCTCCAGTCGTTGCCCGGGCTCGGCAAGGTGCGCGCCCGCCAGGTCATGGAGCGTCTCGGCATCGCCGAGTCGCGACGGGTGCGCGGACTGGGCACCAAGCAGATCGCTGCGCTGGAGCGCGAGTTCGCTCCCGACAAGTCGTGAGGCGCCTGGTCGTCCTCGCCGGACCGACTGCGGTCGGGAAGGGCACCGTCGCTACCGCCGTGCGCGAGCGGCACCCCGAGGTGTGGCTCTCGGTCTCGGCGACCACGCGTGCCCCGCGACCCGGTGAGGTGGACGGCGTCCACTACCACTTCGTCGACGACGCCACCTTCGACGCCATGGTGGCCGACGGGCGTCTGCTCGAGTGGGCCGTGGTGCACCGCGCCGCGCGCTACGGCACCCCGCGGGGGCCGGTGGAGGAGTCGCTGGCCCAGGGTCGCCCCTCCATGCTGGAGATCGACCTGCAGGGAGCCCGGCAGGTCCGCGAGACGATGCCCGAGGCGATCTTCGTGTTCCTCAAGCCGCCCTCGTGGGACGAGCTGGTGCGCCGCCTCGTCGGTCGCGGCACCGAGACGGCCGAGGAACGCGAGAGCCGGCTGACGACCGCACGCGAGGAGCTGGCGGCCGAGAGCGAGTTCGACGTGACCATCGTCAACCACGAAGTTCACGATGCGGCCGACGAGTTGGTAGCCTTGATGACGGACTCCGGTCATCCGGGGGTTCCACCGAGTTCGTGAGCCCAGTCGGGCCCCGGACGACCATTTCAACGAACCAGTGAGGCTGACGCGTGTCTGCGCCCAACATTGCCGCCGAAGGCGTGACCAACCCGTCGATCGACGACCTGCTCACCAAGACCGACAGCAAGTACAAGCTGGTCCTCTACAGCGCCAAGCGGGCCCGCCAGATCAACGCCTACTACTCCCAGCTCGGCGAGGGCCTG
>NZ_JAXMNS010000281.1:0-5147 GCF_034670285.1 Nocardioides sp.
AAATTTATCGATAAAAGCCTGACGGTTGCCTTCTCTGAGCGATAGCTCAAAATAGCGATCCACCAAGGCATCGGTCACTTTGGTTTTGTCGGCGTACACATTCTCAACAGCGCCGCCGCGGGGATGCCGTTGGTCGAGGAGGTCGAGACGATCTGCTTGATCTCGGACTCGGTGCCCTCGAAGCCGGGGGAGACCGCGTCGGGGAGGGAGATCGAGGCCGGGGGCTCGATCGCCTGGGTCGGGACGCTGCCGCCGCCGGGGAGGGTGCCGTCGGGGGACGTGGTCGCAGCGACCGTCGAAGCGGCCGGTCCGCCGGTGAGGCTGGCGGTCCAAGCTGCTGACAGCAAGGCCAACGGCACGATCGTCGTGGCCTTCTGGAAGCGACCGAGGCGAGTGGCGGGCATGTGTGACTCCTGGGTTTGCGGCGGCCCTGCACTCATAACCCCATGTGTGCAGACACCCACCTCAACGATGCATGTGACCCTGACGTTACGCGAGTCCTGCGAGAAATGTGACGACGAGCACCAGATGAGACCTGCCGTCCGCAACCCCCACCCGCGCGGGCTTCGTCCTTCGGGGACACTGGAGGGGTGACTCATGCTGCCCCCGACCCGCACGGCACTGCAGGTACCTCGGTCTCGCGCGCGCTCTACGACCGCGCCCGCCACGTCATCCCCGGCGGCGTCAGCTCGCCGGTGCGTGCCTTCAACGCGGTCGGCGGCACTCCGCGCTTCATCCGATCTGCCGCCGGCGCCTGGCTCACCGACGTCGACGGTCGCGAGTACGTCGACCTGATCTGCTCGTGGGGCCCGATGCTCCTGGGCCACGCGCACCCCGAGGTGCAGGCCGCGGTCACCGAGGCGATCTCCCGCGGGACGTCGTACGGCGCCCCGACCGTGCCCGAGGTCGAGCTGGCCGAGGAGATCGTGGCCCGCACCCCGGTCGACCGGGTGCGCTTCGTCTCCTCCGGCACCGAGGCCGCGATGTCGTCGATCCGGCTGGCGCGCGGCTACACCGGTCGTGACGTGGTCGTGAAGTTCGCCGGCTGCTACCACGGTCACGTCGACGCCCTGCTGGCCTCGGCCGGCTCCGGCCTGGCCACCTTCGCCGTACCCGGGACCCCCGGTGTGCCGGAGTCGGCCACCGCTCTCACGCTGGTGCTGCCCTACAACGACCGCGCCGCCGTCGAAGCGGTCTTCGCCGAGCACGGCGACCGGATCGCGTGCCTGGTCACCGAGGCAGCGCCCGGCAACATGGGCGTCGTCCCGCCCGAGCCCGGCTTCAACGGCTTCCTCGCCGAGATCTGCCGGCGCAACGGGGCGCTGTTCATCACCGACGAGGTGATGACCGGGTTCCGCGCCGGCAAGCAGGGCTACTGGGGCATCGACGGCGCCACCGAGGGCTGGACCCCCGACCTGATGATCTTCGGCAAGGTGATGGGCGGCGGGTTCCCGGCCGCTGCGTTCGGTGGTCGCGCCGACGTGATGAGCCACCTCGCCCCAGAGGGGCCGGTCTACCAGGCCGGCACGCTCTCGGGGAACCCGATCGCCACGACCGCCGGCCTGGCCACCCTGCGCCTGGCCACCGACGAGGTCTACGACCACCTCACCAGCGCCGGCGACACCATCAAGGCCGCGGTGGTGGAGTCGCTGGCTGCCGCCGGGGTGCCCCACGTGGTGCAGAGCGCCGGCACGATGTTCTCGGTGTTCTTCACCGAGGGCCCCGTGCGCGACTTCGCCGACGCCTCGCGCACCGACTCGGCGGCCTACGCCGCCTACTTCCACGCCATGCTGGACGCCGGGGTCTACCTGCCCCCGTCGGCGTACGAGGCGTGGTTCTTGTCCGCAGCCCACGACGACCGCGCGATCCAGACGATCCTGGACGCCCTGCCCGCGGCTGCTGCTGCGGCAGCGGCCGCCCAGTCGCAGACGAAGGAGACCCGCTGATGAGCACCCCCGACACCGTCGTCCACCTCCTGCGGCACGGAGAGGTCCACAACCCCGAGGGCATCCTCTACGGGCGCCGCGACGGCTTCCACCTCTCCGACCTCGGCGTGAAGATGGCCGAGAAGGTCGCTGAGTCGATCAAGCACCGCGACATCGTGCACCTGCGGTCCTCGCCGCTCGAGCGTGCCCGGGAGACGGCCGCACCGCTGGCCGCCGCGCGCGGGCTCGACGTCGTCCTCGACGACCGGGTGATCGAGTCGACCAACAAGTTCGAGGGCGAGCAGTTCGGCAAGGGCCACAACGCCCTGAAGAAGCCCGCCAACTGGCGCTACCTCTGGAACCCCTTCAAGCCGTCGTGGGGCGAGCCCTACACCGACGTCGCCGAGCGCATGATGGCCGCCGTCCACGAGGCGCGCGTCGCCGCAGCCGGCCACGAGGCCGTCGTGGTCTCGCACCAGCTGCCGATCTGGACCACGCGCCTGCACGCCGAGAAGCGCTCCTACCTCCACGATCCGCGCAGCCGCCAGTGCACGTTGTGCTCGCTGACGTCGCTGCACTTCGTGGGTGACCGGCTCACGCAGGTCTCCTACAGCGAGCCCGCCGGTGACCTGATCCCGACGGCCGACAAGAACGCCACCTTCTCCGCCGGGGGAGCCCCCGAGGAGAAGAAGCCCTGACATGATCCGAGCGACCCGGCCGCGGCCAGCCCGCGCCGCCTCCGTGCTGACCCTCCTCACCCTCGTGCTCGTGGGTGGGGTCGCGAGCGGCTGCAGCACGCTCGGAGGCACCGACGACGCCAACTTCGTCGTGGGCGACGGCACGGTCGTGCAGATCGACGCGGCCGATCGCACCGACCCGATCGAGATCTCCGGGCCGTCCCTGGAGGACGAGCCGATCGACCTCGCCGACCTGCGCGGCGAGATCGTCGTCCTCAACATCTGGGGCTCGTGGTGCAACCCCTGCCTGGCCGAGGCGCCGATCCTCAAGGAGGCCTCCGAGCAGCTCGACGCCGAGTTCGTCGGGCTGAGCTTTCGCGAGACGTCGTTCGAGAACGCGCTCGCCGTCGAGCGCCGCTTCGGCATCGAGTACCCCACGATCGCCGACACCGGCGCGGGCGTGCTGGCGCTGGGTCGCTACGCACCTCGTTCGCCCCCGTCGACCTACATCCTCGACACCCAGGGTCGGGTGGCCGCGGTGATCAGCGGCGCCATCACGTCTGCCGCGACGCTCGAGGGCATCGTCGAGGACGTCCGGGCAGATGACGGTGCAGTCGATGGGCCCGCCGATGGGCCCGCTGGTGGGGCTGTCGATGGGTGAGTGGTTCCAGAGCCAGGCCGCGAGCGGTTCGCTCGCCCTGGCCCTGCCCGTCGCGGCCCTGGCCGGACTGGTGTCGTTCTTCAGCCCGTGCGTGATCCCGTTGCTGCCGGGCTACCTCTCCTACGCCACCGGGCTCTCGGGTGCCGACCTGGCCTCCGGCGAGGCCGGACGGCGTCGCGGCCGGATGGTGCTCGGCTCGGCGTTGTTCGTGCTCGGCTTCACCGTCGTCTTCGTGCTCATCGGGGCGACCGTGGGCGGGGTGGGCGGTTGGCTGCGTGAGTACCGCGACCAGATCACCGTCGTGATGGGTGCGCTGCTGATCGTGCTCGGCCTCGTCTTCGCCGGGGTGATCCCGTGGCTGCAGCGCGAGTGGCGCATCCACAAGATCCCCGCCGTCGGGCTCGGGGCGGCGCCGCTCATCGGTGCGCTCTTCGCGCTGGGCTGGACGCCGTGCATCGGGCCGCCCTACAGCGTGATCGTGGGCCTGACCCTCAACGACAGCACCGCCGGCCGCGGCGCGCTGCTCTCGGCCGTCTACGCGCTGGGCCTCGGGGTGCCGTTCATCCTCGCGGGGCTCTTCTACAGCCGCAGCGCCCGTGCGCTCGGCTGGATGCGACGCCGGCAGGTGCTGGTGACCCGCCTCGGCGGCGCGATGCTCGTGATCGTCGGCATCCTGCTCGTGACCGGCTGGTGGGACTGGATCGTGCAGTGGCTCCAGATCCAGCTCGTCGGCGGCTTTGAGGTGGCGATATGACCGACGTCCAGGAGGAGCGCCGCAGCGACCCCGCACCCGCGCGCCGTCCCGGCGAGCTCGGCGCCCGCGAGCTCGCCCGGTGGTCGTGGCGTCAGCTGACGTCGATGCGCACGGCCCTGATCCTGCTGCTCCTGCTCGCCCTGGCGGCGGTGCCCGGCTCGGTGATCCCGCAGACCGGCGTCGACGCGCTCAACGTCTCGCGCTGGAAGGACCAGCACCCCACGCTCACCCCGATCTACGAGTCGCTGGGGCTGTTCTCGGTCTACGACTCCGCGTGGTTCTCGGCGATCTACATTCTGCTGATGATCTCGCTCGTGGGCTGCATCATCCCGCGCACGCTGCACTACGTGCGCACGATGCGCGCCCAGCCACCGGCCGCGCCGCGCAACCTGCTCCGCCTGCCCGACCACGCGTCGTACACCAGTGACGACGACGTCGAGCAGGTGCTCGAGCAGGCACGCGTCGTGATGCGCAGCCGCGGCTACCGGCTGCGCGACGCCGACCCCGACGGCGACCCGTCGGTGAGCGCCGAGCGCGGCTACCTGCGCGAGGTCGGCAACCTGGTCTTCCACCTCTCGGTGATCTTCGTGCTGGTCGGCTTCGCCATCGGGTCGCTGTTCGGCTACCAGGGCGGCGTGCTGCTGGTGCAGGGCCAGCAGTTCGCCAACAGCGGGGCGTCGTACGACGACCTCGACCCCGGCAGCCTGTTCGGCTCCGAGGACTTCGACCCGTTCCTGATGAAGGTCGACGAGTTCGACGTCGAGTGGCTCACCGAGGGCTCCGCGGCCGGGACGGCGCGCAAGTTCAACGCCGCCCTCACCTATCGCGAGACCGTCGATTCCCCCGAGCAGTCCTACGACCTGCGGGTCAACCACCCGCTCACGATCGGCGACACCGACGTCTTCCTCATCGGCCACGGCTACGCGCCGGTGATCACGGTGCGCGACGCCGAGGGCGAGGTGGCCTACAGCGGCCCCAGCGTCTTCCTTCCGCAGGACCAGTCGTTCCTGTCCTTCGGCGTCATCAAGGCGCAGCCCGCCGAGCCCCAGCTGGGCTTCGAGGGACTCTTCTACCCGACGTTCTCCCTCATCGAGGGTGACCCCGTCACCGTCTGGCCCGACGCGCTCGAG
>NZ_JAXMNS010000282.1:0-5144 GCF_034670285.1 Nocardioides sp.
GGCCCCGTCCACACATTGCCCCCTCCCTCCGAGAACGCCGCTGCCGAGGCACTGGCGGCCGCCGAGGCGAGCGCCCAGGCCGAGGCCAGCTCCGACCTCTACCGCAAGATCGGCCTCGGCGTCGGAGTCGCCCTGATGCTGCTCCTGGCGTTGTTCAAGGGCCGGCGACGCGACCGGGCCCGCGAGCAGGCGACGTCGTACGTCGTCGAGCAGCTGCGCCAGGAGTCGACCGCCCGCGCCGCCCTGGCGCCGGCGCCGGCCGCGGCCCTGGCCGCGCTGGACGAGAGCGAGCAGTCGGAGGAGCAGGCGCTGCGCAACGAGCTGAGCGACCTCATCGAGCGCCAGCCCGAGGACGTCGCCACGTTGCTCCGCGGCTGGCTGACGGAACGGAACTGAGCCGATGACCAGCACCCTCACCGGGCTCGGAGCCCGCAAGGCCGCCGTCCTGCTCGTGCAGATGGGCAAGGTGCGCGCGGCCAGCGTGCTGGCCCACCTCAGCGAGAACGAGGTCGAGACCATCAGCGCCGAGATCGCCCGACTGGAGTCCATCTCCGGGGCCGAGTCGCAGTCGGTGATGACCGAGTTCCGCGACCTCATGGTCGCCCGCGAGCACGTCAGTCGCGGTGGGCTCGCCTTCGCGCACCAGGTGCTCGAGCAGTCGCTCGGCTCCGAGCGCGCCGCTCAGATCATCGACCGCCTCAATGCCGCCGCGGTCCAGATGCCTTTCCGCTTCCTCCACCAGGCCGACCCCGCTCAGCTGCGGTCGTTCATCGTCGACGAGCACCCGCAGGTCATCGCCCTGGTGCTCGCCCACATGACGCCGGACAAGGCCTCCCTGCTCCTCTCCGGGCTGCCGCCCGAGCAGCAGGCGCAGGTCGCCCACCGCATCGCGGTGATGGACCGCACCTCCCCCGACATCGTGCGCGAGGTCGAGGCCACCCTCGAGCGCAAGCTCTCCTCGATGCTCCAGCCGTCCGACATGTCGCGCGTCGGGGGCCTCGACCCCCTGGTCAGCATCATCAACTGCTCCGACCGCTCCACCGAGCGCCAGATCGTGGAGGGCCTCGCAGCCCTCGACGCCGGCCTGGCCGACGAGGTGAAGAGCCGGATGTTCATGTTCGAGGACATCGTCACCCTCGACGACCGCTCGATCCAGCAGGTGCTGCGCCAGGTCGAGACGAGCGCGCTGGCGCTGGCCCTGAAGGGCGTGCCCGACGCCGTGCGCGACAAGGTCACCGCCAACCTGTCGAGCCGTGCCGGGGAGGGCCTCGTCGACGACATCGCGATGCTCGGCCCGGTGCGCCTGACGCAGGTCGAGGAAGCCCAGCAGTCCATCATCCGCACGATCCGCCAGCTCGAGGAGCGCGGCGAGATCATGGTCCGCCGAGGAGGCGACGTTGAGTTCGTCGACTGAGGTCTCGCGCCACGTGCTGCGAGGCGTCGCCGCGTCCGGGGCCACCGTGCTTCCCACGCCTGAGCTGCGCGACGGTGCCTGGACCCGGTTCGGAACCGGTTCGGCGCTCGGTGACGCGGTCACCGAGCAGGCCCTCGCCGGTCTCGCCGAGGCGACTCGCCAGGCCGCCCGGGCCCAGGGCTACGCGACCGGTTGGGCCGAGGGCCGGCGGGCCGCCGCGGAGGCTGCGGCCACCGAAGCGGTCGAGGTCGACGCCGCCCGTGGTCGCGAGGACCGGCGACGCGAGGCCGAGCGCCACGCCGAGGTCGAGGCGCTGCGCGCCGCGGCGTCGGGCTTCCTGGAGGCCACCTACCGTCAGGCGGTCGAGCTCGAGGACCACGCCCTGCACCTGGCACGCGAGCTCAGCGAGGCCATCGTCGGCCACGAGCTGCGCTCGAGCGCAGACCCCGCCGGCGACGTCGTACGCCGAGCCCTGGCCGTGCTGCCCGGTGGCGCGCCCGCGACGGTGCGCCTGCACCCCGACGTCGCGGCCACGGTGTCCGGCACCGAGCTCGCCCCCGGGGTGACGCTCGTCGCCGACGCGACCCTCGGCCCCGCGGACGCCCTGGTGGAGACCCCGACCCAGGTCGTGGACCTGTCGATCGAGGCTGCCCTCGACCGGGTGCGTCAGGCCCTCGCATGAACGCCTCCCTGGGCAGCACCCTGCTCGAGCGGCGCGCCACGGCACTGCGCGCCGCCCGTCCGGCCCACTTCGGTCGGGTCGACGAGCTGGTCGGCCTGCACCTGCGGGTCGTCGGCCTGCCCGGCGCGGTGGGTGACCTGCTCGCCGTCCCGTCCCCCGAGCCGACCCGACCGCCGGTGCTCGCAGAGGTCGTCGCGAGCCGCACCTCCGGACTGACCTGCCTGCCGCTCGGCTCGACGTCCGGGATCGAGATCGGTGCCCGGGTCGAGCACACCGGAGGACCACTGAGCATCACCGTGGGCGACGCCCTGCGCGGGCGGGTGCTCGACGGACTCGGCCGCCCCCTCGACGGCGGTCCCCCGCTCGAGGACCTGCCCGGCATGAGCGTCGTCGGCGTCGACCTCGCCGCCCCCGACGCCCTGTCGCGCCCCCGGATCGACCGTCCGCTCGGCCTCGGCGTGCGCGCGCTGGACTCGCTCGTCCCGTGTGGTCGCGGCCAGCGGCTCGGCATCATGGCCGGGTCCGGTGTCGGCAAGTCGAGCCTGCTCTCGCAGATCGCGCGTGGCACCGATGCCGAGGTCTCGGTGATCGCCCTGGTCGGCGAGCGCGGCCGCGAGGTCGGCGAGTTCATCGAGCACGACCTCGGGCCCGAGGGCCTGAGCCGATCGGTCGTCGTCGTCGCGACGTCCGACCAGCCTCCGGTCGTGCGGCTGCGCGCCGCCTTCGTGGCCACCCGGATCGCCGAGTCGTTCCGCGACGCCGGCAAGCACGTCGTGCTGATGATGGACAGCCTGACCCGGGTTGCCATGGCGCAGCGCGAGATCGGCCTGTCGGCCGGCGAGCCGCCCGCGACCCGCGGCTACCCGCCCAGCGTGTTCGCCCTGATGCCGCGGCTGCTGGAACGTGCCGGCACCTCCGAGCACGGCTCGATCACCGGGCTCTACACCGTCCTCGTCGAGGGCGACGACCTCCAGGACCCCATCGGCGACACGGCCCGCTCGATCCTCGACGGTCACGTCGTGCTGACCCGTCGGCTCGCCACCGCGGGCCACTTCCCGAGCATCGACGTGCTCGAGTCGATCTCGCGGGTGACCAGCGCTGTGACGACCCCTGAGCAGCGCGCGGACGCCGTCCGTCTGCGTCGCATGCTCGCCGCCCACCGCAACGTGCGCGAGCTCGTCGAGATCGGCGCCTACGTGAGCGGCACCGACGTCGACGCCGACGCGGCGCTGGCTCGGATGCCGCAGATCGAGGCCTTCCTCAGGCAGGCCATGGACGACCAGGCGCCCCTCGACTCGACGTGGGCGCTGCTGCACGAGCTGGTGGCCCCGTGAGCACCTCGGTCACGAACGCGGAGAAGGCGGCCCGCGAGGACCCCGGCCTCGCCGCCGTCGCCCGGGTGCGGGCCGTGCGCGAGCGCGACAGCCGACTCGGCCTCCAGCAGGCCCTCATCGACGAGCACCGCGCCGGCGAGGAGGTGCAGCGTCTCGCCGACGTGCTGGCCGGCATCGACGGGCGGGCCGAGGGAGATTCCGGGGCCTTCGTCGCCGTCCGGGCGGTCTACCTCGGTGTCAGCGAGGCGCTGGCCGAGGCTCGTCGCAAGGAGGCGGCCGCGCGGCTCGTCGCCGTCGATGCCGCGGCCTACTGGCGCTCCGACCACGCGCGACTCGGGGCCGTCGAAGGACTGCTCGAGCGCCGCGCCGAGGAGCGCGCCGTCGAGGCGCGACGCAACGAGGAGCGCGAGCTCGACGACGTCGCCGGTCGGCTCTGGCTTCGTGCGTCGGTGGCGTCGGTCGCCGCCGTCGGGGCAGAGGAGATCGCGTCATGAGCGTCGCCGAGGCCACGTCGCGCATCGCCCACCTCCAGTCACAGCTCTCGGCCCTCGCCCCCGTGGGCGTCGCGTCGGCCGGTGGCTCAGCGGCGGCGTTCGCCGCCTCGCTGAGCCGGGCCAGTGCCGCAGCGGCCGCGCCGTCCACCGCGGTCGGCGGCACCACCGGCGAGCAGATCGTGAACGAGGCCGAGCGCTACCTCGGCATGCCCTACGTCTGGGGCGGCGACGACCCCAGCGAGGGCGGGCTCGACTGCAGCGGGCTCGTGCAGCACGTCTACGAGCAGTTCGGCATCGACCTCCCCCGCGTCTCTTCCGACCAGGCCCGGGCGGGCACGCCGGTCGGCTCGCTCGCCGAGGCCCGACCCGGCGACCTGCTGGCGTGGGACAGCTCGAGCCGCAACGTCGGGGCCGACCACATCGCGATCTACGTGGGCGACGGCATGATGATCGAGGCTCCGCGCACCGGGCTCGACATCCGTCTCGTCCCCGTGCCGAGCACCCCCGACTACATCCGCCGCATCCTCCCCGACGCCGGCGCGACCCCCGCGCTCTCCGGGGTGGGGGCCGTCGGCGCACGCTCCGCCGCCACGAGTCCGCTGAACGAGTCGCCGTACGGCGACCTGTTCCGCGTCGCCGGAGAGCGCTACGGGATCGACCCCGCACTGCTGGACGCCGTCGCCAAGCAGGAGTCGGCCTACGACCCGCGCGCGGTGAGCCCCGCCGGAGCCCAGGGCCTGATGCAGCTGATGCCCGGCACCGCGGACGGACTCGGCGTCACCGACCCCTTCGACCCGACGCAGGCCGTGGACGGCGCGGCCCGCCTGCTGCGTGACCTTCTCGAGCGCTTCGGCCAGCTCGATCTCGCCCTCGCCGGCTACAACGCCGGCCCGGGCGCCGTGCTCCGCTACGGCGGGGTCCCGCCGTACCCGGAGACCCAGAACTACGTGCGCTCCATCATGAGCGACCTCGGACGGGGCTGAACGATGACCGTCTCACCACTTCCTGCGCCGGCCGGACTCTCGCGGACCACGGCATCCGCCACCTCGCTGGGGCAGCCGGTGGGGTCCGGTGGCGAGGCGTCGGTCTTCTCGGCGCTCGTGCAGGTGCTGCTCGCGGGCTCGCCCACCGAGGACCCGACCGAAGAACCGGGGTCGGACGCCGACGCCGGGTCGATCGGTGCGCTGGCTGCACTCGTCGTCGCGCCCCCGCTCGCCGTC
>NZ_JAXMNS010000283.1:0-5141 GCF_034670285.1 Nocardioides sp.
GTGGTCGCCAGCGGCCGCTCCGACTACCCCAACCAGATCAACAACGTGCTGGCGTTCCCGGGCGTCTTCCGCGGCCTGCTCGACGCCCGGGCCACCGAGGTCAGCGTCGACATGCTGCTGCGGGCGGCGGCGGCGATCGCGCACGTCGTCAAGGACGAGGAGCTCAACTCGAGCTTCATCATCCCCACGGTCTTCCACCCCGACGTGCCGGGAGCGGTCGCGGCGGCCATCCGCGAGGGCTGAGGCGCAGCCGGACGGCGTACGGACGGCGCAGGACGAGGCGCGTCAGGCCTCGTCGTCCTCCGGCGGCCGGACCGACAGGTAGCGGGCAGGTCGCAGGTTCACCGACTGGCGCAGCACCCGGTCGCGGAGGCGTTCGTTGACGGCGTTCACGGTGACGGCGAAGGGGTGCTCGACGTAGGCGACGGTCACCTCGTAGGTGCCGTTCTTGAACGGCTCGTCGCTGCGGAAGGCCAGCCGGCTGCCGGCGGCCACCGGCTCGGGGTCGAAGCCGTCGTAGCGCTTGCCGAAGTAGTTGAGCCCACGCTGGAGGTTGGACCGCTCGCTGTAGCGCACGCGAGCCTTCGTGCCGGCGACCCGCACCCGGCACACGTACTCCAAGGGACCGGTGGACCCGGCGTCCTCGTAGACGACCTCACGGCAGGCGTCGGTGTTGGGACGGAAGGACGGGAAGACCCAGCGCAGGCCGGCGACGCCGGTCGGCTCCGGGCAGGCCTCCTCGGTGTCCTCGGTGCCGTCCCAGCACGTCACGGTCGGCGAGGCGGTGGGGGTGGCCCGGGTCTCGCCCCACAGCATCTGGGCGCCGACGGTGCCGCTGTAGACGAGCGCCGCGAACAGCGGGAGCAGCACGATCGGCGTCCGCCAGCGCTTGAGGGTCGCCCCGAGACCGTGTCGGGCGCGTGCAGGCTCGGTCATGGCTCAGGATCTCCGTGGTCGAACGGGGCGAACGGTCGGCGCCATCGTGGCTGGTGGAAACGCTACACGGATGGTCGGCTCGGACCCTGGACCACCACGCACCCCGGCCGGAAGCCTCGGGCGGGTAAAAAATCGCCTACGGGCGATGCCCCGTACCCCAACACGGGCCTCGCCTGCGCGGATCGGCGGGCAGACTCGAGTCATGTCGTACGGAGTCGTGGCCTCGAGGTCGGTCAGCGTGATGGTCGAGGCGACCACCGACGACCTGACCCTGACGGGCGCGCCCGACTGCGGCGTCGTGCTCGACCGCTTCCAGAGCGTGTGGGGTGGGGCGTGGGTGTCGGGGCGGTTGACCCTCACGCGACTGCACGTCAACTTCATCCCCAGCCGGGGCGGTCGGGGCATGGCGATGATGGACCTCGCGCTGCGCGACATCGAGCAGGTCGAGCTCTCCGGGGGCCGACTGTCACGGATGGTCGGGCTGCGGACCCCGACGCACGTGGTGCACGCGCGCTCCCTCTTCTCGGGCTCCTTGGCCGCAGAGATCGCCGACCTGGCCGAGGCCGCCAAGCGCCGTCCCTCGCGGAGGCTCTGACCTTTCTGGGTTTACAAACACGTACCTCTTGTCAAGACGGTTTACATCACCTACGGTTCTGTAAACCCCGAGGAGAGGCGACGAGTCGATGGCGACCCACCCCGCATCCAGTGCCCCCGCATCCAGTGCCCCCGCATCCAGTGCCCCCGCAACGTCCGGCATCCCCCACAGCACCGTGCCCGAGGGCTCGAGCGAGAAGTGGACCGACGGCAAGCGCTACCTGTGGCTGATCGGCCTGGTGGTGCCCTCGCTGGCGTTCCTCGCCCTCGGTCTCTGGGCCCTCACCGGCTGGGGAGTCTGGTTCTGGATCGGCCCGATCGTCGTCCTGGCCGTCGTCCCTCTCATCGACCTGGTGGCCGGCCTCGACCGCACGAACCCGCCGGACGACGCGATCGAGGCCCTCGAGGAGGACCGCTTCTACCGGTGGATCACCTATCTCTTCCTCCCCATCCAGTACGTCGGCTTCGTGGCCGCGTTCTACGTGATCGCCGAGGGCGCCCCGTTCGGGCTCGGCGAGCTGGCCCTGGTCGACAAGGTCGGCCTGGCCCTGACGATCGGCACCATCGGTGGGATCGGGATCAACACCGCCCACGAGCTGGGTCACAAGCGCGAGGCCAACGAGCGCTGGCTCTCCAAGATTGCCCTCGCCCAGAGCTTCTACGGGCACTTCTACATCGAGCACAACCGCGGCCACCACGTGCGGGTCGCAACCCCCGAGGACCCCGCCAGCTCGCGGCTGGGCGAGAACTTCTACGCCTTCTGGTCCCGCACGGTGCTCGGCTCGCTGAAGAGCGCCTGGAACGTCGAGAAGAAGCGCTTCGCCCGCAAGCAGCAGCACCCCTTCCGGATCAGCAACGACGTGCTCAACGCCTGGTTGATGTCGGCCGTGCTCTTCGGTGGCCTGATCGTCTGGCTCGGCGCCGGCATCATCCCGTTCCTCGTTATCCAGGCCATCATCGGCTTCTCGCTGCTCGAGGTCGTCAACTTCATGGAGCACTACGGGATGCTGCGCCAGAAGGTGGGCAAGGGCACCCGTCAGCGCTACGAGCGGGTCGACCCCTCCCACTCGTGGAACTCCAACAACATCGCCACCAACGTGCTGCTCTACCACCTGCAGCGCCACAGCGACCACCACGCGAACCCCACGCGTCGCTACCAGACCCTGCGTGACTTCGAGGAGTCCCCGGTGCTGCCCACCGGCTATGCCGGGATGATCGTGCTGGCGCTCGTGCCGCCGCTCTACCGCCGCGTCATGGACCAGCGCGTCGTCGACCACTTCGGCGGCGACGTGACCCGCGCCAACATCCAGCCCAGCAAGCGCGCCGTCTACCTCGCCCGCTACCCCCGTCCCGATCACGTCCTCACCGCGGAGCGACGTGCTGCCGAGGAGGCTGCGGCGGCTGCCGAGCGCGCACGCCTGGAGGAGGCCGGGGCCGCCGAGGTGATGGCCGCACGCTGCCCCGGGTGCAGCTACACCTACGAGGTCGAGGTCGGCAACGAGCTCGAGGGCTTCGCCGCCGGCACCGCCTGGTCGGAGATCCCCGACGACTGGTGCTGCCCCGACTGCGGCGTGCGCGAGAAGGTCGACTTCTCCGCCCTCGACCCGTCCGCGAAGCAGGAGGCCTGAGCCGGTGAGGATCCACGTCGACCGCGACAAGTGCGAGGGCCTCGGCATGTGCGAGGCGATGGCGAGCGACTTCTTCGAGCTCGACGACGACGACGAGATGCGCGTCCTCGACGACTCTCCCGACGAGTCGCAGCGCGGGCACGTGCACTCCGCCGTCCAGGCCTGTCCCGTGCTGGCCCTCACCCTGTCGGGCTGAGGCACCACGTGACCTAGGCTCCAGCCCGTGAGCAGGACGACGGCCGGCGGGCGAGGGGAGTCGAGTTCTTCGACCCGTGAGCGGATCGTCGACGCGGCGGTCACGCTGACCGGTGACGTCGGCTGGGCCCAGGTCACGATGGCCAAGCTCGCCGACGTGGTCGGGGTCAGCCGCCAGACGGTCTACAACGAGATCGGCACCAAGTCGCGGCTGGCCGAGGCGATGATCCTGCGCGAGCTCGAGCGGTTCCTCGCCGTGGTGACCGTGGCGTTCGACGCCCACCCCGACGACCTGATCGACGCGATCCGCGAGGCGGCGCGCACGGTGCTCGAGCACGCCCAGGACAACCCGCTCCTCCACGCGGTTGTCTCGGCCACGCACGGCGCCGACACCGAGCTGCTGCCGCTGCTGACGACGCACGCCGACTCCCTGCTCGTCACGGCCAAGGCGGTCATCGGCGAGCGACTCACGGCCTTCGACGTGTCCCTCGAGGAGCGCCGGGTCGACGCGGCCATCGACGCCGTCGTACGACTGGTGCTCAGTCACGTCATGCAGCCCTCGGGCCCGCCGGACGAGACCGCCGACGCGATCTCCTGGATCGCCGAGCGCGTCCTGCGCTGAGGTCGCCAGACCTCGCGAAGTCGCCCGGCGATTGGCGACGCCGACTATTCTCGGGGGCAAGGGCCCGGCGCAGGATCGGGACGGGTCTCGAGGAGGACGCGGTGCGGCGAGCGCGCATGACAGCAGCGGTGCTGGGCGCCGCGATGCTGCTGCCCACCGCGTGTGGCGACCCGGGCGCCACGACCTCGAGCGTCTCCGACATTGAGGGCACCGAGGGCACCGAGGGCGCAGGGGGCACCCCCACCGAGAGCGCCTCGGTCGCTCCGGTCGAGGCCGTGACCACCGAGCTCCCGGCGGACCCCGGCACCGCGATCGACCCGTCCTACGCCATGGACGCCCCGGGACCGCGCAAGGAAGCGATCGTCCCGGCCGACATCCTGATCCAGGACACCTCACCGCTCAGCGACGACGTCGTGCAGCAGGTGCTCGACCTCGACGGCGTGCGCGCGGCGCTGCGGCTGTCGGTCAGCCAGGTGCTGCTCGAGAACAAGGCCTACACGATCGCCGCCGTCGACCCCGGGCAGTACCGCAGCTACACCGTGCTCGCCAGCGCCGACCTGCAGGAGCAGTGGGACCGCGTCGCCGGCGGCGAGGTCGCGGCCAGCCCGGCGCTGCGCAAGCAGCTGCCGGTCGACGACGGAGGCTTCCTCGACCTCGGTGAGGACTCCCCGTCGCTGCACGTCGGTGCCTGGGCCCCCCAGGTCGAGGGCATCGACCTGGTCGTCAACGCCAAGGTGGGCGAGGCACTCGGCATGCCCCAAGGCAACGCCGTCGTCCTCTCCACCGGGGAGGTCGCCCCGCAGACGCTGCGCAAGCCGCTCGCCGCCGTCGTGGGCGAGGAGATCTCGGTGCAGAACCTCGACGTCGTCTCGCGCCTCGGCCTGGACCCCGAGGCGTTCCAGAGCGCGGTGCTCTTCGGCTCCTTCGCCGATGCCGTCGGCGTGTTCCGCTACACCTCGATCGGCGGCGGACGCATCGCGCCGGAGCCCTCCTGGGTGAGCCAGCACATCTCGACCGAGGTCGTCCCGATCCTCGGCTCGGTCACCTGCAACAAGGCCCTGATGCCGCAGCTCAAGGCGGCGCTGGCCGAGATCGTGTCGCAGGGCCTCGAGTCGGAGATCAAGCCTGACGAGTACGCCGGCTGCTACTACCCGCGCTTCATCGCC
>NZ_JAXMNS010000284.1:0-5120 GCF_034670285.1 Nocardioides sp.
GACGTCACCGACCCCTACGACCTCGTCGAGGAGGTCGTGCGGATCGTCGGCTACGACCTAGTGCCCTCCGTCCTCCCGACGCCCGGCGCCGGTCGCGGACTCACGCGCAGTCAGCGGCTACGTCGTCGCATCGGACGCACCCTTGCCGGTGCGGGATGCGTCGAGGTCATCAGCTTCCCCTTCGTGGGCGAGGCCGCTCTCGACCAGCTCGGTCTGCCGGCCGACGACCGCCGCCGCGACACGGTGCGGCTCGCCAACCCGCTGTCGAACGAGGAGCCCTCCTACACCACCACGCTGCTGCCCGGCCTGCTCCGCACCGCGGCCCGCAACCTGGGGCGCGGCGCTGCCGGGGTGTCGCTCTTCGAGACCGGTACCGTCGCCTTCCCCGCCGGTCGCGGTGCTGCGCCGATCTACGGCGTCGACACCCGTCCCGACGAGGCGCAGCTCGCTGCGCTGATGGAGGCCATCCCGGTGCAGCCGCTGCACCTCGGCGTGGTCCTGGCCGGCGAGCGTGAGCGCGCCGGCTGGTGGGGCGCCGGGGCCGACAGCGGCTGGTCCGACGCCGTCGGAGTCGTACGGCGCCTCGCGGCCGAGCTGGGCGTCGACCTCGAGGTCCGCGCCACGGCGTCGGCTCCGTGGCACCCGGGTCGCTGTGCCGAGCTCGTCGTCGGCGACGCCGTCCTCGGTCACGCCGGTGAGCTGCACCCGAAGGTCTGCCGGGCCGTCGGGCTCCCCGAGCGCAGCGCTGCGCTCGAGATCGACCTCGACCTCCTGCTGAGCCACGTACGCGACGTCGTCCCGGGTCCTGACTTCTCCACCTTCCCGGTGGCCAAGGAGGACGTCGCCCTTCTCGTCGACAGCGCGGTCACCGTGGCCTCCGTCGAGGACGCGCTGCGCAGCGGCGCGGGAGACCTGCTCGAGTCGATCCGGCTCTTCGACGTCTACACCGGCGAGCAGGTCGGTGCTGGTCAGAAGTCGTTGGCCTTCGCCCTGCGCTTCCGTGCCCCGGACCGCACGCTCACCGAGGACGAGACGAGCGCGGCCCGCAACTCTGCCGTGGCTGCGGCCGTCGAGCAGGTCGGCGCCGTCCAGCGCTGAGCCTGCTAGTTCAGGGGCTGGTCGAGGATCTCGGTCAGGCTCGCCACCGCTCCCGGCTCGCCCGTGAGCTGGACGGCGTCCGCGGGGGAGCGGTCCCACAACCACGCGTCGGCGGTGCCGGCGTCGGCGCGCAGCACGGCGTCGGGGTCCGTTCCGGGGTCGTCGACGAGTGCCAGGTCGATCTCGTCCTCCTCGACTCCGGTGTCGGGGTGGCGGCCGGTGAATCGCCCGAGCGCCACCCACAATGTGGTGTCGGTGTCGGTGAGGTCGACGCGCACGTGGCGCCCGTCGGGGGTGAAGCGGCCCCAGTCGGGGACGCCGCCGTAGATGACCCCGAGCCCCTCGGCGACACCGTCCGCGGCGAGCACCGAGTCGAGCGGAGTCGCCGACCCGCAGGTCTGCTCGGCGTCGAGCCGGTGGATCAGGGCCTCGTGGGCCTGGCGGCGCGCGATGAATCCGACCGTCTGCTCTGGTGCCCACGACCAGGCGTGCTCGGCCGGGTCGGCTACGGCCAGGGCGTGCCTCAGGTCTGCCGATGCCTCGTCGAAGGCGCCGAGCAGGGCGTCGTACGACCCGGGCCGGTCGGGGTGCGTGAGGGTCTCGGGGCCCGACGGACGCCCGGCGACGATGCGGCTCCAGAACCACTGGACCTCGGTGAGGTGCCACAGCAGATCGGCTGCGTCCCAGTCGGGACAGGCCGGCACGCGGGCGGTGGGGTCGGCGTCACCCAGCACGGAGCGGAACCGTGCGGACTCCGAACCGATATGGTCGAGGTAGGCGTCGAACGTCAGCCGAGTCATGGCCCGCACGCTAGCCCGCGCGGCAGCGGCTGACCATCGATCGACCCCGCCATGAGTAGTCATGCAGTGGTGTGTATAGTCATGCGTTATGACGACGAGTTCGCAACGACCCCGCATCGCGGTCGCCGGAGCCAGCGGCTACGCCGGTGGCGAGGTGCTCCGCCTGCTCCTGGGCCACCCGGGAGTCGAGATCGGCGCCCTGACGGGTGGCTCCAACGCCGGCCAGCCGCTCGGCGCCCTCCAGCCACACCTGGTGCCGCTGGCCGACCGGGTCCTCGAGGCGACCACGCCCGAGACCCTCGCCGGGCACGACGTCGTCTTCCTCGGGCTCCCGCACGGTCAGTCCGGTGAGATCGCGGCCGCGCTCGGCGACGACGTCATCGTCATCGACTGCGGTGCCGACTTCCGGCTCGCCGATGCCGCGCTGTGGGAGCGCTTCTACGGTGGCGCCCACGCCGGCACGTGGCCCTACGGACTGCCCGAGCTGCCCGGTCAGCGCGCCGTGCTGGCCGGTGCGAGCCGCATCGCCGTGCCCGGGTGCTACCCGACGGTCTCGACGCTCACCCTCGCCCCGGCAATCGCCGCGGGCATCATCGAGCCGGACGTCGTGGTGGTCGCGGCGTCGGGCACCAGCGGCGCGGGCAAGGCGGCCAAGCCGCACCTGCTCGGCAGCGAGGTCATGGGCAACGCCAGCGCCTACGGCGTGGGTGGCGTGCACCGTCACACCCCCGAGATCATCCAGAACCTCGGTGGCCTCACCGATGCCGACGTGTCGGTGAGCTTCACCCCGATGCTCGTCCCGATGTCGCGCGGCATCCTCGCCACGTGCTCGGCCCCGTTGAGCGGCGACCTCACGGCGCAGGAGGCCTACGACGTCTACGCCAAGGCCTACGCCGACGAGCCGTTCGTCCACCTGCTGCCCTCGGGCATGTGGCCGCAGACCCAGTCGGTCCTCGGCTCCAACAGCGTCCACGTGCAGGTCACCGTCGACACCGATGCGCGCCGCCTCGTGGCGGTGGGCGCCGTCGACAACCTTGCCAAGGGCACGGGCGGCGCAGCCGTCCAGTGCATGAACCTCGCGCTCGGCCTCGAAGAGGGCCTGGGCCTGACCACCGTAGGAATCGCCCCATGAGCACTCCGTCGACCTTCACCCTTTACCAGTACCCGGAGACGCTCGCCGTCGTGCGCCTCGGCGTCGGCGACGAGATCCCGGCCTGGGCCGAGTCGTCCTCGATCTTCTCGGTCACCGGCACCGCCACGGAAACCTCGATCGTGTGCGCGGCACGCAGCGTGCCCAAGAAGGCCCGGCACGAGCGCGGCTTCATCGCCTTCGAGGTCCAGGGTCCGCTCGACTTCGCGCTCACCGGCGTGCTGGTCGCCCTGCTGACCCCGCTGGCCGAGGAAGAGATCAGCGTCTTCGTCCAGTCGACGTTCGACACCGACTGGATCCTGATCCCGCAGAACGACGCCGAGCGCGCTGCCGAGACCTGGCGACGAGCGGGACACCACGTCACCGTCGCCGTCCCCGCCACCAAGGCCTCGCGAAAGAGCACGTCATGACCATCACCCACCCAGCCGGCTTCCGGGCCGCGGGCGTCGCCGCCGGGCTCAAGTCCACCGGTGCCAAGGACCTCGCGCTCGTCGTCAACGACGGCCCGCGCCACGACTCGGCCAGCGTCTTCACCGCCAACCGGTGCAAGGCCAACCCGATCCTGTGGAGCCAGGAGGTCGTCAAGGACGGCGTCGTGCGCGCCGTCGTCCTCAACTCAGGCGGGGCCAACTGCTACACCGGCGCCGACGGCTTCCAGACCACCCACAGCGTCGCCGAGCGGGTCGCCGAGAAGGTCGGCATCGGTGCCATCGACGTCGTCGTCTGCTCGACGGGCCTCATCGGACTGGCCAACTCCCGCGACGACCTCCTCGCGGGTGTCGATGCCGCGCACGCCGCCCTGAGCGGCGAGGCCGGCGACGACGCCGCGCAGGCGATCATGACCACCGACTCGGTGAGCAAGCAGGCCGTCGTCGAGGGCGCCGGCTGGAGCATCGGCGGGATGGCGAAGGGTGCCGGGATGCTGGCGCCCCAGCTCGCCACCATGCTCGTCGTGCTGACCACCGACGCCGTCGTACCGGCCGCCGACCTGGACACAGCGCTGCGCGCCGCCACCCGGGTGAGCTTCGACCGCCTCGACTCCGACGGCTGCATGTCGACCAATGACACCGTGACCGTGCTCGCGAGCGGGGCCAGCGGCATCACGCCGGCGCTGCCGGACTTCACCACTGCGCTCACCCAGCTCTGCACCGACCTCGCCATGCAGCTGCTCCGCGACGCCGAGGGCGCTGATCACGAGATCGCGATCACGACGGTCAACGCCGCCACCGAGGAGGACGCCGTCGAGGTCGGGCGCAGCGTGGCCCGCAGCAACCTCTTCAAGGCCGCCGTCTTCGGCAAGGACCCCAACTGGGGACGGGTCCTGGCCTCGCTCGGGACGACGAGCGCCGCCTTCGACCCCGCCGACCTCGACGTCGCGATGAACGGCGTGTGGGTCTGCCGGGCCTCGACCCCGGCGGAGGACCCCGCGGGCGTCGACCTCGGCCCGCGCGAGGTGACCGTGACGATCGACCTCAAGTCCGGCACGGAGCGAGCCACCGTCTGGACCAACGACCTGACCCATGCCTACGTCCACGAGAACAGTGCGTACTCCTCATGAACAATGACTCCAGCCTCGTCCCCGGGGCCTTCGACACCAGCAAGCCCGACCAGGCCAAGGCGCGCACGCTCGCCGGCGCCCTGCCGTGGTTGAAGGCCTACCACGGCAAGATCGTGGTCATCAAGTACGGCGGCAACGCCATGATCGACGACGATCTCAAGCGCGCCTTCGCCGAGGACGTCGTGTTCCTGCGCATGGCCGGCTTCAAGCCCGTCATCGTGCACGGCGGCGGTCCGCAGATCTCCGCGATGCTCGACCAGCTCGGCATCGAGTCCGAGTTCAAGGGCGGCCTGCGCGTCACCACCCCGGAGGCCATGGAGGTCGTGCGGATGGTGCTCGTCGGCAAGGTCCAGCGCGACCTCGTCGGCCTCATCAACGACCACGGCCCCTTCGCGGTCGGGCTGTCCGGCGAGGACGCCGGGCTCTTCACCGCGACGCCCACCAACACCATCGTCGACGGCGAGGAGGTCGACCTCGGCCTCGTCGGCGAGGTCACCAAGGTGCGTCCCGAGGC
>NZ_JAXMNS010000285.1:0-5096 GCF_034670285.1 Nocardioides sp.
GTACGACGCAGTGGCGGCGAGCTGTCCGGCGACCTGGCCCAGGTGCTCGCCGCGATCCGCACCGGTGAGCCGGTGGCCAGTGCGTTCGACCGGATGGCGGTGACTGCAGGGCTGCCGCTGGTGTCCCGCTTCGCCCAGGGCATCGCGATCGCGATGGAGCGCGGCACCCCGCTCGCCGACGTGCTCCACGCCCAGGCGGCTGACGTCCGCGAGGCCGGGCGTCGCAACCTCATCGAGCTCGCGGCCCGCCGCGAGGTCGCGATGATGGTGCCGGTGGTCTTCCTGATCCTGCCGGTGACCGTGCTCTTCGCCTTCTGGCCCGGCCTGATCGGACTGTCCCTCGCTGCTCCCTAGGTCTCCTCAAGCACTGCCCGACCGCAGATCGCGGTCGTCTCGGAAAGGAACCACCATGACCCAGCTCTCCCAACACCTGGTCCGACTTCTCGGATTCGCCCTGATGCTCGCCCTGCCCGCTGATCGCCGCCGCGACGAGCGCGGCGACGTGCCCGGGTGGGTGCTCGTCACGATCATGACCGTGGGCCTGATGGCCGCGATCAGTGCGCTGGCCGGTGAGCAGCTGACCTCGATGCTGCAGTCGGCGCTCAACTCGGTGCAGTAGCCGTGCGGGCCCAGCGGGGCCAGCGGGGCTCGGCGGTCGTCGACATCGTGATGGTGATGGTCGTGCTCGTGCCGCTGGTGCTCGGCATCATCCAGGTCGCTCTCGTGATGCACGTGCGCAACACCCTCGCGGCCGCAGCCTCGGAGGGAGCGCGCTACGCCGCTACCCAGGGGGCTGCTCCCGGGGCCGGGGTGGCTCGGACGCGCAGCCAGATCGACACCGGCGTCTCCGGTGACTTCGCGCGCGACATCGTCGTACGACGCGTGGTCGTGGGCGGGGTGCCGACGATTGAGGTCGTCGTGCGTGCCCGCGTGCCGGCGCTGGGCCTCGGTGGCCCGGGGGTCGACCTCGTCGTCGCGGGTCACGCGGTGGCGGAGCAGCCATGACGGCGTCGGCGAAGGACGAGCGGGGGAGCGCCGTGGTCGAGCTGGTGTGGCTGGGCATCCTGCTCCTGGTGCCGATGCTGTGGATCGTCGTCGCGGTCTTCCAGGTGCAGGGCGGCGCCTTTGCGGTGACGTCGGCGGCCCGGTCGGCCGCTCGCGCCTACGCCCTGGCGCCCAGCGATGTCGCGGGCGACCAGGCGGCGGCGGCCGCGGCACGGCAGGCGCTGAGCGACCAGGGGCTCGACCGCGTCCCGGTCGACGTGGACGTCGCCTGCACGCCGTACCCGAACGCCTGCCACAGCGGGACCTCGGTGATCACCGTGCGGGTGACGTCGCAGGTCGTGCTGCCGCTGATGCCCGACTTCCTCGGTGGCGGCAAGCCGTCATTCCGGCTCGACTCCTCGCACACGGTGCCGATCGGGCGTTACGTGCCCGTCGACGGCGGTACGTCGTGACGCCGCGTGCGCGCGACGACCGCGGCAGTGCCACCCCGCTCATCATCGGCTTCGCGCTCCTGCTGGCGATGACGGTCGCCTTCGTGATCGACGCCTCGGCGGCGTTCCTGCACCGACAGGGCCTCGACACCCTCGCCGACGGAGCAGCGCTCTTCGGCGCCGAGGCAGGCGCGGAGGGCACCGAGGTCTACACCGGAGGCCTCGATTCCCACGCGCTGGCCCAGACCCGGGCGCAGGCCGAGATCGGGGTGCGCGACTACCTCACCCAGGTCGGCGCCTACCGCGAGTTCCCAGCCCTGTGGTTCGAGGTCGCCGTGCGTGACGACCGGGTCGTGGTGCGCGTCAGTGCACCGGTCGACCTCCCGCTCACGGTGCCGGGTGGGCCGGAGGCGCCGATGATCTCGGCCACGGGAGCGGCGCTCGTCAACCCCGAGTAGGACGCTGTACGGGGCGAGGGTCGCCGAGGTGACGCACCCTGCCGTGGCCCAGGCTCAGACCGTAGGGGGCCTTCGACCGGTAGGCCAGCACGTCGCGACGGGTCCGGATGACGGTCGAAGCGCCGGCAGCGAGCTCGACGGACCCGTCGACCTTCGGGCCCTTCAGCTGCCGTAAGGCCTTGCCGTAGACGATCAGTGCCCGGAGGCCACCCGGGTTGGTGAACCGCACCCGATAGGGGCCGATCGCCTCGGCGACCAGCTTGGGCACCTCGGCGTGGTCGGCGGCGCCGGTGTTGTCGATGCGACCGGCACCCGCCGGATAGTCGAGGTGGTGGGCGTACCAGTGGATCGTGGAGCGATGCACCGTGACGACGCGGGTGGCTGCCGGGGCGAGTCGGAACCGACCGTCGAGGCTCCTGTCCGTCCTGCGGCCGTAGGTCACGATGACCGCTCGGGTGCCCGGGTTGGTGAACTCGAGCCGGCCCGGCGAGACCACCTGGACCTCGACCGGGTCGACCCGGAAGACGTCGACTGTCAGGATGCCTTCGGCGCCGGCCTGCTCGTTGCACACCGAGTAGGTGATCTCGTAGGTCGCGGTCTCGTTGAGGTGAGCGCCGATCGAGACGAGGCCGGGCTCAGCGGGTGGCCGCCCGCCGAGACTGACCGAGATCGCGTCCTCGTGCGGGTTGTCGATGCCGCACAGGGTCAGCGACCCACCGTTCGGGTCATGATCGTTGGCGAGCAGGTTCGTGTAGCTCCGGGTGTACCCGTGCCGGGGGACCCCGCCGATCTCGACGCTCTCGCCGGTCACGACGGGCGGGGCGGCGGGTTGCTCCGGGTCGGCGGCCGAGACCGCACCGGCGCCGGCGGCAGTGGACGTGACCACGAGCGCTACGACGCCCAGCGACCGCTGAAGACGTGTGAGAGCCGACATGGGCAACTCCTTGCGTCGAGCAGAGCTCCGAGAGGTGCTCGGATTCGGGCGCCCGGACGGAGAGTACGCGAGTGCTGAGCTCACAGCCGAGACCCCGGCGGTCGGCCGCGTCGATGGGCCACGATGGCCCGATGGACGACCTCGCGTACTACCTCGGCATCTCCCCGTTCGGCGCCCTCGCGGTGGTGATCTCCACCATCGTGCTGTACGGCGCGATCACCAGCCTGCTGAGCAGGGCCGGCCAACGGCTCTACGCCTCGCCGTCGAGCCTCGACCTCGCGGTGGTCACGGTGCTCGGCGCGATCGTGGGCCGCTCGATCCTCGGTCAGGTGCCGACGCTGAGCGGGGGTCTGCTGGCGCTGGGCACCCTCTTCCTGGTCGAGTGCGTTGCAGGGCGGGTACGACGCAGCGCGCGCATGGTCGCGCGCCGTCGCCACCGCGCGGTCGCGGTGATGGTGGCCGGGCAGGTGCAGCGCGGCGACCTGGCTCGGCTCGGGCTCGACGAGTCGGCGCTGTGGAGCGCCCTGCGCGGGGCGGGGGTGCGCACGCCCCAGGAGGTGGCGGTGGCGGTGGTGGAGGCCGACGGTCGTTTCACCGTGCTGCGCACCGGTGAGGAGCTGGAGCTGCACCCGGCGGCCCTGACCGGCGTGAAGCAGTCCGGCGAGCTGCTCGAGCGACTGGCCGCGGCCGACTGAGCGTTGACAGCGGCCGGGGGTGTGACTACGGTCTCGTCCTGAGACCTGAATCACCTGTCAGGTTTTCATCGACCAAGGAGATCCAGATGACCCAGGGCACCGCACGACCGCACGGCGTACGCCGCCGTTCCACCAGCCTGGCGGCCGTTGCTGCCGCCGGCGTCCTCGCACTCACCACGGCCTGCGCCCCGGAGGAGGGATCGGAGTCCGGCTCGGACGCCGGCACCGTCGACGTCTCGGTCATCTACTCCCAGACCGGACCGCTCGCCGCCTACGGCGAGGCCTACCGCAACGGCCTCGAGGCCGGCCTCGACTACGCCACCGACGGCACCGGCGAGATCGACGGCACCACCATCAACCTCGAGTTCTCCGACGACGCCGGCGACGCCGCCAAGGCCGTCGGCCTGGCCAAGGACGCCATCGGCTCGGGCTCGAAGATCATGGCCGGCACGATCTCCTCGGGCGTCGCCCTCTCGCTGGCCGAGCAGGCCGAGCAGAACGAGGTCCTCTACATCTCCGGCGCCGCCGCCGCCGACGCCGTCACCGGCATCAACCGCTACACCTTCCGCTCCGGTCGCCAGACCTACCAGGACGTCGCCACCGCCGGCAGCTTCCTCGGTGAGCCCGCCGGCCAGGACGTCGTCGTCTTCGGCCAGGACAACGCCTTCGGCCAGGGCAACGTCGCCGCGGTCGAGGCCGTCCTCGGCGGCGCCGGTGCCACCGTCGACTCCGTGCTCGTGCCCGAGGACGCCACCGAGTTCACGCCGTTCGCCCGTCGCATCCTCGACGCCGACCCCGACCTGGTCTTCGTCGCCTGGGCCGGTGACACCACGAGCGCCATGTGGAGCGCGTTGAGCCAGCAGAAGGTCTTCGACGAGGTCGAGGTCACCACCGGGCTCGGTGACGTCGCCAGCTATGGCGCCTACGGCACCGCGACCGAGGAGATCACCTTCCTCTCGCACTACTTCGGCGCTGCCGCCGACAACGACGTCAACACCGCGATGGTCGACTACCTCGAGGCCGACGGCGCCGAGGCCGACCTGTTCTCGCCCGACGGGTTCGTCGCCGGCCAGATGATCGCCCACGCGGTCGCCGAGGGCGGCGGGGACGACGTCGACGCGATGATCGAGGCCCTCGAGGGCTGGGAGTTCGACGGCCCCAAGGGCTCGATGACGGTCCGCGCCGAGGACCACGCGCTGATCCAGCCGATGTTCGCCGCCACGCTCGTCGACGAGGGTGGCTCGCCCACTCCCGAGCTCGTCAACACGGTCGACGCCGCCACGGTCGCACCGCCGGTCGCCGGCCAGTGAGCCGGCTCGACCGCTCCCGCGACGCGGTGCTCGCGGTCGAGGACCTGCACCTCTCCATCGGTGGGGCGCGGATCATCGATGGCGTCACCCTGGCCGTCGCGCCGGGGGAGATGCTGGCGGTGATCGGCCCCAACGGTGCCGGCAAGACGACGCTGTTCAACCTGTTCTCCGGGGTGTCGCGGCCGACGTCCGGCACGGTGCACCTCGCCGGCGACGACGTCACCGGCCGCTCGGTCGATGCCCGCGCCCGCGCGGGCCTCGGC
>NZ_JAXMNS010000286.1:0-5085 GCF_034670285.1 Nocardioides sp.
GTGTTGTCCATGATCAGCGGGAGGCCGTGGGCGTGAGCGGCCTCGGCCCAGGCCGGGATGTCGACGACGTTGATCTTGGGGTTGGCGACGGTCTCGCCGAAGACCAGGCGGGTCTTGTCGTCGACGAGCTGGGCGAGGTCCTCGGGCTTCTCGGGGTCGACGAAACGGACCTCGATGCCGAACTGCGGCAGCGTGTGGGCGAACAGCGCGTAGGTGCCGCCGTACAGGGTCGACATCGCCACGATGTTGTCGCCGGCGTAGCAGAGGTTGAGCACGGCGTACGTCGTCGCGGTCGAGCCGCTCGCGACGGCCAGCGAGCCGACGCCGCCCTCGAGCTGGGTCATCCGCTGCTCGAAGACGTCCTGGGTCGGGTTCATGATCCGCGTGTAGATGTTGCCGGGCTCGGCGAGCGCGAAGAGGTTCGCGGCGTGCTCGGTGTCGTTGAAGACGTAGGAGGTGGTCTGGTAGATCGGCACCGCCCGGCTGTTCGTGGTCGGGTCGGCCTCCTCCTGACCGGCGTGGACGGCAAGGGTCTCGGGGCGATAGGTCATGGACTCTCCTGTGGGTGGACGCGTCGTCGGGCGGCAGGGCGAGCCTAGGCAGACTCGTCGGGACGCTGCCGGGTCGTTCACCCGTCGGTCGTCACCAGCCGCCGGGGAAGCGCGCCGACCCGGAGATCACCGCCAGAGCAGCCACGACCGAGATCGCTGCGGCGAGGAGGGCCTCGCGTCCCAGGTGGCGCCACGGTGGCGCGAGCAGCAGGCCGAGACCGAGCAGCGCCGTCACCACGGGCAGGAGCAGGAGCGGCACGACGGACTCCACCACGCCGGCGGCCAGCCCGAGGCCGAGCCCGACGACGACTGCCCGCCCGACCGAGACCGGGCGATCTGCGCGGGGGAGGCCCACGACCGTCACGGCTCCGCCCGTGGCCAGCTGGTCGGGTGCGAGGGCTCGCAGCAGCAGGGTGGACGACGCGGTGTCGGTCACGACCACCACGTCGCGGAACCGATCACGCAGGGCGTGCCCGCGGACGAGTGAGTCGAGCTGGTGGCTGCGGTCGGCCGGGGGGAAGCGCGTCGGGGCCAGCAGCACCTCGACGAGCGGCTCGACGGCCAGGGCTCCGACCACGCGCTTGGCCTCCGCGGTGGGGGCGGTGAGAACCACGGGGTGGCGCCGCAGCTCGCTTGTGAGGCGGCGGAGCTCGGTGTCGGCGGCGTCAGTGCTCACCACGAGGATGCGCTGGTGGTTGGGCACCTGACGAGCCTACGCGCGGCTGTCCGTCGGTCGGTTCGTCCGAAGGTGGGGTCGGGGCGAGACTCATCCTCAGGGGTGAATCTCGACGAGGTGGGTTTGGCCCGCGGGTCAGGCGGGCAATTGATTGTCATGTCAATCATGTCGTCCGACGCTCAGGCCCCTCACTGGACTTCCGAGCTCTGGAGCGTTGCCTTCCTCTTCCTCGGCCCGTTCCTGGCGTTCCTCCTCGCGATGGTGGTGTCGGCATGACCGTCAGCAACCTGCACGACGCCCGCACGCTGATGGTCGAGGGCCCGGAGTTCCTCGCCGGCGACACCGCGATCAGCGATCTCTCCCCGCGCGAGGTCGACGTTTTGCGGCTGATCACCAACTGCTACTCCAACCAGCAGATCAGCGAGACGCTCTACCTGAGCCTCAACTCGGTCAAGACCTACATCCGTGGCGCCTACCGCCGCATCGGGGCGCCGACGCGTTCGCACGCCGTCATCTGGGGCGTCATGCACGGACTCCTCGAGGAGGGCCACCTCGGCTCGCACCTCAACCCGCCGCTCAACGCTGCCATCTGAGGTCTTCACCAGGCGTCCCTGCTGACGGCTCCGGCCGTTCGGGAGACACTGGTGCCATGTCCCCCCACTCTCTCGGGGCGGTGCCGAGCCGATGAGCGCGGTCCGCCTGCTGCCCTTTGCCGCCACCGCCGCCGCGTTCGCGGTCGCGGGTGCGCTGCTGCTGACCATCGACGGCGACGCCCTCGCGATGATCGAGCACCAGCAACGGATCGGTCACACGCCCTACGCCGTCGGGATCGGCTGGATGATCCTGGCGCCAGTGGTGCTGATCCTGGCTGCCGGCTACCTCACGGTCTCGCGGCTGCCCTGGGTCGTCGTCGGGCTGGCCCACCTCGTTGCGCTGGCGGCGGTGTCGGAGGAGTTCGCCGAGATGATGAGCACCGGCTTCTGGCTCGCCGCCCTGGCGAGCGCGCTCGGGGTGGTCGGCTCGTTCGCCGCTCTCGCGGCCGGTGGTCGGGCACGACCGGGGGCGTTCTGAGCGGGTCGCGGTGGCGATGATGTGGTCACTTGCTGGTAGGACTACGGGGTGAGGATCGTCATTCTGACCGGCGCGGGCGTCTCCGCCGAGAGTGGTGTGCCGACGTTCCGTGACGCCGACGGGCTCTGGGAGGGCCACCACGTCGAGGACGTCGCCACGCCCGAGGCATTCGAGCGGCAGCCGGGAGTGGTGCACCGCTTCTACGACGAGCGTCGCGCGGCGCTCTCGCTCGTCGACCCCAACCCGGCTCACGTCGCCCTGAGTCGGCTCCAGGCGGCCTGGGCGGACGACGTCTTCCTGGTCACCCAGAACATCGACGACCTCCACGAGCGCGGCGGGTCGGTCCACGTGCACCACATGCACGGCGAGCTCCGTTCGGCGCTCTGCCGCGGCTGCGGCGACCACGTCAGGTGGCTCACCGACCTGGCCGACTACCCGCCCTGCCCGGGGTGCCACGCCACCGAGCTGCGCCCGGACGTGGTGTGGTTCGGCGAGATCCCCTACGGCATGGACCTCATCCAGATGCAGCTGCAGCGGTGCGACCTGTTCGTCTCGATCGGCACCTCCGGCGCGGTCTACCCGGCCGCCGGGTTCGTGCAGTTCGCCGCCGCCCACGGCGCCCGCACCCTCGAGCTCAACCTCGACCGCAGCGAGGGCACGTCGCTCTTCGACGAGGCACGGCACGGTCCAGCCGGTCGGCTCGTGCCCGCGTGGGTCGACGAGCTGCTGGCCGACATCAGCGGCTGAGGCGCTCGCGGATCAACGCCTCGAGGCGGGGCACGTCGTCGGCGAGTCCGACGGTCGGCGCGAAGCGGCGGACGACGTCGATGAACATCTCGCCGGACTCGATGACCCTCGGGTCCATGTGGCCCATCACCTCCAGCACCACCACGCCGTACAGCTGGGTCCAGCCCTGCATGTAGACCCACACGAGCCCGCGGTCCTCGGCCGCGATGTGCGCGACCTTGGCGGGGATGAGCGGCTCCTCGAGCGCCTCACGGACGGCCGGCGCGAGATCGTCGAGGGCCGGGATCGGGAAGCGGCGCTGGACCCAGACGTCGTGGATGAGGTCGGTGAGCAGGTGCCCCGAGCTGGCCAGGGTGACGAGCTCGCGCCGCACGCAGGCGGCCTCGGCGATCGGGTTGGCGAACACGATGGAGAACTCGTGAGGGTTGCCCAGCGCCCACTGCCGGAACTCGGTCGTCGCTGCCACGAGGCGGCCGGCGGCGTCGTCGGGATCGAGGGCGTCGGCTGCGGCGGCGAACGTCTCGGTGGCCGCCTTGTCGATCTCGAAGGCGACGAGGTCGACGAGCTCCTGGTAGTTGGCGACGTAGCGGTAGAGGGCCGGCGCGGTCAGCCCCATCTTGGCCGCGACGGCACGCAGCGACAGCTCGGGGGAGTCCTGGAGCAGGTCGCGGGAGGCGGTGACGATGTCGGCGTACGTCGACTCGCGCTGGCGTTCGCGTCGGGTGAGCGTGGGGTCGATCAGGTGTGGCACGGGGTCCTCGAGATCGCGGGGAGGCTTGACGCTGAGAGTTTACACCGTTTACGGTGAACACCGTTCACTTCAATGAAGACCCATCACTCAGCCGACTCGGCGGCGGTAGCAGGAGACCCTCATGATCGATCGCTGGGCTCAGATCGTCGCCCACCGGGCGCGCCGGGTGCTGATCGTCGGCATGCTCGTCACGGTTGCCGCCGCGACCTACGGCTTCGGGGTCTTCGACTCCCTCAGCCAGGGCGGCTTCGACGATCCCGGCACCGAGTCGGCTCGTGAGCTGCGCCTCGAGCAGGACACGTTCGGGAACCGCACCGTCGACGTCGTGGCCATCTACTCCGCCGCCGACGGTTCCGAGTCGGCCGCGGATGCGTCCTTCGAGCGCGCCGTGCGCGACGTCGTCGCCGACCTGCCTGCCGCGCTGGTGACGTCAATAGTCGTGCCCTACGATCTCCCGGCCGAAGCCGCCGCACCGCTGGTCAGCCGCGACGGGACCGCCGTCCAGGTGCTGGTGTCGCTGGCCGGCGAGTCGCAGGACGACTTCCTCACGGCGTACGACGAGATCTCGCCGATCCTCGAGTCGGTCGGCGGCGGTCTCGAGGTCGAGCTGGCCGGCAGCTACGCGGTCTACAACGACGTCAACGAGATCACCTCCGAGGACCTCGAGCGCGCCGAGCTGATCAGCCTGCCGATCGTCATCCTGCTGGCGCTGCTGATCTTCGGCAGCCTGGTGGCGGCCTCGATGCCTGCGGTCGTCGGGGTGCTGGCCATGATCGGCTCGTTGGCGATCCTGCGGCTGATCACCGAGTTCCTCGAGGTCTCGGTCTTCGCCGTCAACGTGGTCTCGCTGATCGGCATCGGGCTCGCGATCGACTACGCGCTCTTCGTGATCAGTCGCTTCCGCGAAGAGCTGGCTCTGCTGCCCGACGCCTCCGACTCACCCGGCATCGCGATCGGCCGCACGCTGGCGACCGCCGGGCGCACGGTGCTCTTCTCCGGGCTCACCGTCGCTGCGGCGATGAGCAGCCTGCTGATCTTCCCGCAGAACTTCCTGCGCTCCATGGGGTACGGCGGCATGGCGGCCGTGCTGATCGCGATGCTGGCCGCGCTCACCATGCTGCCCGCGGCGCTCGTGCTGCTCGGGCGCCGCGTCGACGCCGGCCGGCTGCCCTGGCGCCGTGGCCGGTCCGTCGCCTCGTCGGCCGGCGAGGAACGCTGGGGACGACTGGCGCACGCCGTGATGCGTCGTCCGGTCCTGGTGATGTCGGCGACGATCCTGCTCCTGCTCG
>NZ_JAXMNS010000287.1:0-5080 GCF_034670285.1 Nocardioides sp.
GGGGCCAGGCCGCACATCTCGGTGAAGGTCGAGATGCCGATGCCGAGCTGCACGGGGTCGCCGGAGTCGCGGCGCTGCTTCTGCTCGGCACGCAGGTCGTCGTACCCGAACATCTCCAGCGCCTTGGCCGTGGCGGCCTCGTAGTTGCCGGTGTCGTACTCGAGCCCGGCCACCGACATGAACGGGAACTCGTCGTGGTTGATCCAGTTCTTGCGGCGGATCTCGATCGGGTCGACGTCCAGCTCGGCGGCCAGCTCGGACATCAGCCGCTCGATGGCGTACGTCGCCTCGGGTCGCCCGGCGCCGCGGTAGGCGTCGGTCCACGTCTTGTTGGTGAGCACCGTCTGGCAGTTGAACTGGTAGGCGGGGAACTTGTAGATCGCGTTGAACATGAACGCTCCGAGCACCGGCACGCCGCCGCCCACGAGCGAGACGTGGGAGCCGAGGTCGGCGAGCAGCTCGACCTTCAGGCCGGTGACGGTGCCGTCCTTCTCGGCCGACAGCGTCAGCTTCTGCCACTGGTCGCGGCCGTGGTGGGCCACCATCAGCGACTCCGAGCGGGTCTCGGTGTACTTCACCGGCTTGCCGAGGCGGTTGGCGATGCAGAAGCTCAACCACTCCTCGGGCGTGGTGTTGAGCTTGCCGCCGAAGCCACCCCCGACATCAGGGGCGATCACGCGGATCTTCGACTCGGGGACGCCGGTCGTGGCGGCCAGCGCGAAGCGCACGATGTGTGGCACCTGCGTGGAGGACCACATGGTGATCTGCTCGCCCGTCGGGTCGACCACCGTCGAGCGCGGCTCCATGAACGCCGGGATCAGGCGCTGCTGGCGATACTCGCGCTCGATCACGACCCCGTCGGTGCGGGCCTTCTCGATGGCGGCGTCGACGTCGCCGCCGGTGCCGGCCTCGGCGGAGTCGAACTTCCAGAACGCCGACTTGTTGGTGCCGAGGTCGGGGTGGGCGAGGACCTCGTCATTCGCCGCGGCCTTCAGATCGATCGCGGCAGGCAGCTCGTCGTACTCGACGTCGACGAGCTCGGCGGCGTCGCGCGCCTCGGCCGCCGTGCGGGCCACGACGACGGCGACGATCTCGCCGGCAAAGCTGACGCGGTCGGCGGGCATCGGCTGGTGCACCGGGGCGACCTGGTCGGGGGTGATCGCCCAGGCGTTGATCAGCACGCCCTGGCTCTCGCCGAGGTCGGCGCCGGTGAGCACCGTGACGACGTTGCGCGAGGCTTTGGCCTCGGTGGTGTCGATCGAGGTGATGGTGGCGTGCGCGTAGGGGCTCCGCACCATCGCGAGGTGCAGCATCCCGGGCAGGGCGATGTTGTCGGTCCAGCGGGTGCGACCGGTGATGAGGCGCTGGTCCTCCTTGCGGCGGCGGTCGCGGCCGATCTCGGCGGCCGAGTCGACGGGCGGGTCCTGGAGCGTGGTCATGCTGACGCCTCCTCGGTGGTCGAGCCCGACGAGACCTGGCCGGACGCGTGCTGAACAGCCTTGACGATGTTGTGGTAGCCGGTGCAGCGGCACAGGTTGCCCTCGAGCCCGACGCGGATCTCGGTCTCGGTGGGCTTCGGGTTGTTCTTGAGCAGGTCGACGCTCTGCATGATCATCCCCGGCGTGCAGAAGCCGCACTGGAGACCGTGGCACTCGCGGAACGATTCCTGCATCGGGTGCAGGTCGCTGTCCACGGTGTCGGCGAGGCCCTCGATCGTGGTGACTTCGTGGCCGTCGGCCTGGACGGCGAGGACGTTGCACGACTTCACGCTGGTGCCGTCGAGGTGCACCGTGCACGCCCCGCAGTTGCTGGTGTCGCACCCGATGACGGTGCCGGTCTTGCCGAGCTTCTCGCGCAGGTACTGCACCAGCAGCATCCGCGGCTCGACGTCGTCGGAGACCGACGAGCCGTCGACGGTGAGGTTGATCTTGGTCATGGACTCTCCCTTGAGGTGCACGTCGCTGTGACCCGGGTCACGCTAGACAGCGCGGGTTGGTCCCGGGTTGGCGCACCCCCTGGTCATCGAGCAGCCGGGGAGCGAGCGGCCCACCCTGGTCATCGAGTAGCCGGGGAGCGAGCGACCCACCCTGGTCATCGAGTAGCCGGGGAGCGAGCGACCCACCCTGGTCATCGAGTAGCCGGGGAGCGAGCGACCCACCCTGGTCATCGAGTAGCCGGGGAGCGAGCGCAGCGAGCCACCGGCGTATCGAGATGCCGCACCGAGGCACCTAACGAGCAGCGGCGAGCTTGCCCCTGAGCAGCGCCTTGGCCGGGTGGGCGTTCGTGCCGAGGGCGGCGAGGGCGCGCTCCATCACCTCGGTGTCGTACGGCGCCAGGTCGGCGTAGCGCAGGGCGGCCCCGGGCTCGGGGTCGGCGAGCAGGGCCTCCCGGACGGCGACGGCGAGGTACTCCCCCAGCTCGGTGAGCGCGGGCGAGTTGGTGCCGGGCAGGAGGTCGCCGCCGTACGCCTCGAGCGCCTCGGCGACCCGGCCCCGACGCAGCAGGGCGAGCACGTGGTCGACGTCGGTGGCAACCGGCATCATCAGCCGGTAGGGCCGCGAGGCGAGCTGGCCACCGAGGGCGGCGCGCAGGTGCGAGACCTCCGCCTTCAGCGTCGAGAAGGTGATCGCGGAGTCGCCGTAGACGAAGGCGTGCAGCCGGTCGAGCGAGAGCCCCTCGGGATGGAGCGCCAGCAGCGCCAGCACCTCGGTCTGGCGACGGTTGAGCAGCAGCCGCTGACCGTCGAGGCGCACCTCGGCCGTGCCGAGCAGGGTCATCACCAGCCCGGGGTCGGCGGTCTCGTCGATCCCGTCGGGGCGCGCCGTCGGGTGGTGCGCCGAGTGCGGCAGCGCCGTCTCGATCAGTCGAGCCATCACCCGCGCGGTGGCCAGTCCGATCGGGTGGGTGCGGTCCCAGGTGGTTGACAGGTCGATGACACCGAGCTGGCGGCCGGTCGCCGGGTCGAGCACGGGAGCGGCCCAGCAGACCCAGTTGTGCACGATCGAGGCGTAGTGCTCGGCGGAGAAGACCATCGACGGCTCAGCGAGCCGGTTGGCGAGGTCGAGCGCGTTGGTGCCGACCGACTCGTCGTCCCAGCGGGCACCGGCCACGAAGTTGACCGTCTCGGCCTTGCGGCGCATCACCCGGCCGCCGTAGGTCCACAGGATGCGGGTGTCGGCGTCGGTGACGGCGAGAACGAGGTCGCCGTCCTCCGCCGTACGACGCAGGTCGGCCTCGACCCGCTCGACCGCGACCTGGAGCGGCGAGTCGCGCCACATCGACGACGTCTCGCTCTCGTCGGCGAGCGGCGCGGCCTCCACGTCGTGCGTGATCGCGGCGTCGGAGCGGGTCCAGCTGCTCAGGATCTCGGGGCGCACGAGCGGTGCGACCGCGTCGCCGTGCTCGATGAAGGTGGTCCAGGCGCGCAGCGTCTCCTGCTTGCGGCTGTCGAGCTCACTGCCCGTGCGTGCGGTCGTGCGCATCCGTGCGCCACCTCCCTGTCGCTCCCAGTCCTGCCGTCACGCTACAACGCACGGTGTGACGCGGGTCACTGGTCGATCACCCGTGGATGCGGCCCGTCGTCTCGGCCAGGTGCCGGCCGCTGCCGCCCCAGCGACCGGCGATGAACTCGGCCGCGATGCTGATGGCGGTCTCCTCGGGCGTCCTCGCCCCGAGGTCGAGCCCGATCGGGCTGTGCAGGCCGTCGAGCTCGCCGTCGGTCAGCCCCACGCCGCGCAGGCGCGCCATCCGGTCGTCGTGCGTGCGCCGCGACCCCATCGCGCCGACGTAGGCGACCTCGGGCAGGCGCAGGGCCACCTCGAGCAGCGGGACGTCGAACTTCGGGTCGTGGGTGAGCACGGTGATGACGGTGCGCTGGTCGATCGCGCCGGCCTCGAGCTGCTCGGTCAGGTAGCGGTGCGGCCAGTCGACGACGACGCGGTCGGCCTCGGGGAAGCGGCTCGCCGTGGCGAAGACCGGGCGCGCGTCGCAGACCGTGACGTCGTACCCGAGGAACGCGCCGACCTTGGCCACCGCAGCGGCGAAGTCGATCGCCCCGAAGACCAGCAGGCGTGGCTTGGGGGCGAAGCCCCACACGAAGACACGCATCCCCTCGCCGCGGCGCTCGCCGTCCGGGCCGTAGGTGAGGGTCGCGTTGGACCCGCTCGCCAGCAGCCCGAGCGCGTCGTCTCGCACTGCGTCGGTGGCCCTCTCCGACCACAACCGAGATAGTCCCTGACGATGTGGCCCCTCCGACGCCCCATCAGGGGCCACATCGACAGGGACTACCTCGCCGTCGGACCCGGGCCGCACGATCATCCGGGTGCCGAGGCGCGCGGGGTCGGGGTGCTCGACCACGGTGGCGATCGCCACCGGTCGACCGGCGCGCAGGTCGGCGGCGATCTCCCCGAGCTCGGGGAACGTGCGCTGCGAGACCTCCTCGACGTAGACGTCGAGGATGCCGCCACAGGTGAGGCCGACGGCGAAGGCATCGTCGTCGGAGACGCCGTAGCGCTGGAGCACCGGGGTGCCCGAGGCGACCACCGACTCGGCCAGCTCGTAGACCGCACCCTCGACGCAGCCGCCGGACACCGAGCCCACCGCGCTCTTGTCGGGCCCCACGAGCATCGACGCTCCCGGGGGCCGCGGCGCCGAGCGGAACGTCGCCACCACCGTGCCGACGCCGATCGTCTCCCCGGCCTCCCACCACTGCATCAGCTCGTCGAGCACCTCACGCATGCGCCAGCACCTCCATCAGCTCCTCGAACGTCGCGAGCGAGTGCCCGGCGACGAAGTCGTCGACATGCGGCAGGACCGCCACGATGCCGGTCTGCACGGCCTCGTAGCCGTCCTTGCCACGGTGGGGGTTCACCCACACCACCCGGTGGGCGACGGCGCGCAGACGGCGCACCTGCTCGCCCAGCAGCGCCGCGTCGCCCCGCTCCCACCCGTCGCTGAAGACCACCACGACGGCACCCCGAGCCAGCCCGCGTCGCCCCCACCGGTCGAGGAAGACCTTGAGGGTCTCCCCCAGCCGGGTGCCGCCCGACCAGTCGGGCACGGCCTCGCCGGCGGCCGCCAG
>NZ_JAXMNS010000288.1:0-5061 GCF_034670285.1 Nocardioides sp.
GTGGATGCGCCATCCGTGCTCGCGGGCGTGGGCGCGCAGCTTGGCGTCGGGGATGATGGCGCAGGGGTCGCCGACCAGACCGAGCATCGGCAGGTCGTTGACCGAGTCGGAGTACGCCGAGCAGCGCGAGAGGTCGAGCCCCTCGCGGGCCGCGAGGGCGAGGATCGCCTCGGACTTCGCCGGACCGTGGAGCAGGTCTCCGACCAGCCGGCCGGTGTAGATGCCGTCCAGGTGCTCCGAGACCGTGCCCATCGCCCCGGTGAGGCCCAGGCGCCGCGCGATGATCTGGGCGATCTCGATCGGGGCCGCGGTCACCAGCCACACGCGCTGGCCCTCGTCGAGGTGCAGCTGGGCCAGGGCGCGGGTGCCGGGCCAGATGCGGTGGGCCATCGCCTCGTCGAAGATCTCCTCACCGAGCTCCTCGAGCTCGGCGACGGTGTGACCGGCAATGAAGCTGAGGGCGGAGTTGCGCGCCTCGGCGACGTGCTCGGGGTCCTCCTTGCCGGCGATGCGGAAGTAGAGCTGCATCCAGGCGGCGCCGAGCAGGTCGCGGGTGGTGAAGAAGTCGCGACGGTGCAGCCCTCGGGCGAAGTGGAAGATGCTCGCGCCTTGCATCACGGTGTTGTCGACGTCGAAGAAGGCCGCGGAGGTGGGGTCCAGTGGCTGGTCGAGCGCCACCTCCACCTCGGCCGCGGCCGCTGCGGCCTCGCCGGCCATCACCGAACGCTGTTGGAGGTCGAGCCGTCGGGGTCGATCGGCGGGGGTCATGGCGGTCACCCTAGTGCGCCGTCGGTGATCGACCGACCCCCTCGTGCGCGCGTCTTCGAGGGCCCCTGACGCGCGCGACGCCTGCTCGTAGACTCAACCTCATGCCTTCAGCCGATGGCGCGGACCCCGCCGACCGACGCGACGGCTCCGGAGGCGGCCTCGACACCCGATCCGGTGGCTTCGGCGACGCGCTGGGCCCGGCCGCGTTGCTCGCCCGCGCCGCGGTGGAGAACCCCGCCATGCTGGCGATCGTCGAGTCGGGTGGTCGCAGCGTGACCTGGGCCGAGCTCGACGACGAGGTCGGACGCGTCGCCACCGGTCTCGGCGCCGCGGGCATCCTGGCCGGCCACCGCGTGATGATCGCGGCCAGCAACCGCATCGAGTTCGTCACCACCTACCTCGGCGCGCTGCGCGCCCAGGCCATCGCCGTGCCGGTCAACCCGCGCTCGACGGCCCACGAGCTGGCCCGCCTGCTCCACGACTGCGGGGCCCGGATGATCGTCGCCGACGGCGACACCGTGACCACGGTCCGCGAAGCAGCGGTGCTGCTGGCCGCCGACTCCTCGCCGGTCGCCGAGCGCATCAGGGTCGTGGTCATCGGGTCCACCCTGCGCCCCGGAGAGCGCTCCTACGACCACCTGCGTGCCGACTCGGCCCGACCGGTGCCGCCCTTGACCGACCCCGAGCGCGTCGCGGTGCTCCTCTACACCAGCGGCACCACCGGTCTCCCGCGCGCCGCGATGCTCACCCACCGCGCGCTGGCGGCCAACATCGCCCAGGTCGCCGACGTGCAGCCCCCGATGATCCACGGCGACGACGTCGTTCTCGGCGTGCTGCCGCTGTTCCACGTCTACGGCCTGAACGCCGTGCTCGGCTGCGTCATCGCCCAGCGGGCCAAGCTCGTGCTCACCGACTCCTTCGACCCGCAGGGCACGCTCGACCTGATCGACGACGAGGCGTGCAGCGTCGTGCCGGTCGCCCCGCCGGTCTTCGCGCACTGGCGCGACGTCGACCTCGCCGGTCGGCTCGGGCCGGTCCGTCTGGTCCTGTCCGGCTCCGCACCGCTCGCGCCCGAGGTGATCGCCGAGTTCACCGGGCGCACCGGAGTGCCGGTCCACCAGGGCTACGGGCTCACCGAGGCGGCACCGGTCGTGACCTCGACGCTGTGCTCGAGCGGCGACCCCGGCGACGGGTCTGCCGGCGCCGGCTCGGTCGGTGCGGCCCTGGCCGGCATCGACCTGCGCCTGGTCGACGACCTGGGTGCGGTCGTCGTCGGCGACGACCCGGGTGAGATCCAGATCCGGGGCGACAACCTCTTCAGCGGCTACTGGCCCGACGGCGTCGACGGGCCCGACGCCGAAGGTTGGTGGTCCACGGGCGACGTCGCCTTCCTCGACCCCCGCGGCGACGTCTTCCTCGTCGACCGGGTCAAGGAGCTCGTGATCGTGTCCGGCTTCAACGTCTACCCCGTCGAGGTGGAGGACGTCGTCGCCGAGGTCGACGGGGTGCGCGCGGTCGCCGTCATCGGGGCCGACGACGAGCAGACCGGCGAGGCGGTGGTCGCCTACGTGGTGGCACCCGACCTCGACCCGGTGGCCCTCGAGCAGGCTGTGCGCGAGCACTGCACGAGTCGGCTCGCACGCTTCAAGGTGCCGAGCCGCATCGAGGTCGTCGAGCAGCTGCCCCACACCGTGACCGGCAAGGTGCAGAAGGGTCGGTTGCGCGGGATCGAGCGACGCCGCGCCCTCGGGATCCTCGAGTGAGCGCCGGGCCCGCCCGCGTCACCTTCTACTCACGTCCCGGCTGTCACCTCTGCGAGGAGGCGGAGGTCGTCGTCGCGGCGGTCTGCGCCGAGCTCGGCGAGAGCTACGAGACGGTGATGATCGACGCGGACCCCGAGCTGCAGGCACGCTTCACCGACGAGGTGCCGGTGACCTTCGTCGACGGCCGTCAGCACGACTTCTGGCGTGTCGACGCGACCCGCCTGCGCGCGGCCCTCACCGCCTGAACCCTCTACCACAACTTGCGGTACCCCTCTACGTGTGGGACGCATCACGTGTGCTAGGCCGCTCGCTCGCTCGTTTTGTTCCCGCGTTCACAAACTCCTACAGTGATCTGGCCGGGGCCTCACCAGTCACCCACATCAGGGGCGCCGACTAGAAGGCAGAGCAGTGACCGCACGGAGTTCGAGCGAGACGGCCCGGGACATCCCCGAGGCGACCGTCGCCCGCCTACCCGTCTATCTGCGTGCCCTGAACACCCTCGCCGACGAGGCGATCCGCACGTGCTCGAGCGAGGACCTGGCGTCCGCGGCCGGCGTCAACAGCGCCAAGCTGCGCAAGGATCTGTCCTACCTCGGCTCCTACGGCACCCGCGGTGTCGGCTACGACGTCGACTACCTGCGCTACCAGATCGCCCGCGAGATCGGGGTCACCCAGGACTGGGCGGTCGTGATCGTGGGGATCGGCAACCTCGGCCACGCCCTGGCCAACTACTCCGGCTTCCGCAGCCGCGGCTTCCACGTCGTGGCGCTGCTCGATGCCGACGACACCCGCCACGGCGAGGAGGTCGCGGGGGTGCAGGTGCGCGCCTTCGACGACCTCGAGGAGATCGTCGCCGAGCAGGGCGTCGCGATCGGTGTGATCGCCACCCCGCCGTCCGGCGCCCAGCAGGTGGCCGACCGGATGGTCGCCTGCGGCATCACCAGCATCCTCAACTTCGCCCCCACCGTGATCACGGTGCCCAGCGGCGTCGACGTCCGCAAGGTCGACCTGTCGATCGAGCTGCAGATCCTGGCCTACCACGAGCAGAGGAAGGCCCAGCTGTGAGCGTCCTGGTCGTGGGGATCTCCCACAACTCCGCCCCGGTGGGGATCCTCGAGCGCGTCGCGCTCGACGCCGACGGCGTCCACAAGCTCGTCAGCGACGCCGTCTCGTGCGGCAACGTCACCGAGGCGACGGTGATCTCCACCTGCAACCGGGTCGAGATCTACGCCGAGGTCGACCGGTTCCACGGCAGTGTCGAGGACCTCTCCCGGCTCCTGGTGGAGCGTGCCGGCGAGACGGCCGAGATGATGCTGCCCCACCTCTACGTCCACTACGACGACGGCGCCGTGGCCCACCTGTTCCAGGTTGCCGCCGGACTCGACTCGATGGCGGTCGGCGAGGGCCAGATCCTCGGTCAGACCCGCGAGGCACTCCGTCTTGGCCAGGAGCTCGGCTCGGTCGGTCCGGCCCTCAACGTGCTGTTCCAGCAGGCCCTGCGCGTCGGCAAGCGCTCGCGGGCCGAGACCGGGATCGACCAGGTCGCCCCCTCGCTCGTCTCCGCGGCGCTGGAGCAGTCGGAGTCCACGACCGGACCGGTCGCCGCCAACCGCGTCGTGATCGTGGGAGCCGGCGCGATGGCCGGCCTCGCGACTGCGACGGTCACCCGACTCGGCGCGGCCCGGGTCAGCGTCGTCAACCGGACCGCCGACCGCGCCAGCCGTCTGGCCACCGAGTACGGCGTCCAGGCCGTCGCCTTCGCCGAGCTGCCTCTCGCGCTCGCCGACGCCGACGTGGTCATCAGCTGCACCGGGTCCTCGGGCGCGGTCATCACCCGCGAGATGCTCGCCGCGGCTCGGGGCGACGACGTCCGAGCGCTCTCGGTCATCGACATCGCCCTGCCCCGCGACGTCGAGGCCAGCGTCGCCTCCCTGCCCGGCGTGCGCCTGATCGACCTGGCCGACCTCGCGACGGCGCTGCACGACACCGAGGCCGGCGGCGAGGTGCGCGAGGTGCGCCGGATCGTGGGCGAGGAGGTCACCGCCTTCCTGACCGCTCGACGCCAGGCGAGCGTGGCCCCCACCGTGGTCGCCCTGCGCTCGATGGCGACCTCGGTCGTCGACGCCGAGCTGAGCCGCCTCGACACCCGCCTGCCAGGCCTCGACGCCGCGGCGCGCGAGGAGATCCGTCGTACCGTCAACCGGGTCGCCGACAAGCTGCTCCACGAGCCGACCGTGCGCGTCAAGGAGCTCGCGAACGCCGACGGGGCGGTCTCCTACGCCGCAGCCCTGGCCGAGCTCTTCGCACTCGACCCCGAGGCCGTCAGCGCCGTGACCCGTCCGGAGGTGTCATGACCACCCCACCTGTGAGCACCCCACCTGTGAGCACCCCACCCGTGACCACCGCACGCATCCGCGTCGGCACCCGCCGCAGCCTGCTGGCCACGACCCAGTCCGGCCACGTGGCGGCGGCGATCGGCCAGCGTCTCGGACTCGAGACCGAGCTCGTCGAGATCCACCGACGGCGACGT
>NZ_JAXMNS010000289.1:0-5058 GCF_034670285.1 Nocardioides sp.
CCCCGAGACTGACCAGCTGGTCGAGCGTGCCGCCGTGGGCCACGAGCTTCTCGACGAAGCCATCCTCGGTGAGCAGGCGGTCGATGAGTCCTCCGGGCTCGGTGAGCCGGTCGACCGCGCCACCGGGGGCGAGCAGTCGCTCGAGCACGCCCTGGTCGGCGACCAAGCGGTCGAGGGCACCCCCCTCGGCCAGCAGCCTCTCGAGGGCACCGTCGCGGGCCAGCAGGCTCATCAGCGGACCGTCGTCCTCCATCAAGCGGTCCAGCACACCGTCGCGCGCCAGAAGCCGGCCGAGCGGACGGTCGTGAGCAGTGAGGTCGGTCAGGGTCGCCACCAGGCGCATCGCCCCGGCCTCGTCACGCACGAGGTCCATGAGCTGGGCGAGGTAGCCACGCTCGCCGATGACCTGGAGCACCAGCTCGGCGTAGCCCCCCGGACGACGGATCGGACCGTCGGGGGCCGCGAGGGTGCCGACCGCGAGCGTCGCGCGGGTCGCGGCGACGGCGATCCGGAACGGCAGGGTCGCCGCTTCGGTGAGGGTCTCGGTGAGAGTGGGTCGAGCAGGGAGCGCGAGCTCTGGTGCGGCCATGAGGCAACGGTATCGGCCGTACTACCGTCCTGGCATGGACTTCGCCTCGCTGGAACCTCTCGAGGGCGGCTGGTCGGGGGAGACCTTCCTGGCCCGGGTCGCGGGTGGTGACCTCCAGGTGGTCCGGATCCACGCCCGCAACCCGGGACGCGCCGAGGTCGACGCCGCACTGATGCGGCTGGTCGACTCGTTGGTGCCCGTGCCGCAGGTGCTCGAGGTGCGCCCGCCCGAGGGCGACCTGCCGGCGCTCCTGGTGACGTCGTACCTCCCCGGTGAGCGGGGAGACCTGGTGCTGGCGCGGCTCGGCGGCGACGACCTCGCCGTGCTGGGCGACCACGTGGGCACGCTCGTGGCGACCCTCGGCGGCATGCCGTGGCCGCGGGCCGCCGAGCTCGTCGCGGTCACCGACGGTGGCCTGGTGCTGCGCGCCTTCGAGGGCACGACGGTCGACTTCGTCGAGGCGGCGCTGGCCGGTCCGCTGGCGCGGTGGAGCGAGGACGACGCCGCGGGCCTGCTCGCGGTCGCCGACGAGGCCGACATCCGTCTGACCACGGTCGGCCGTCGGTGCCTGGTGCACAGCGACCTGAACCCCAAGAACCTGCTGGTCGATCCCGACACCCTCGAGATCACCGGGCTCGTCGACTGGGAGTACGCCCACGCCGGTCATCCCTTCACCGACCTGGGGAACGTGCTGCGCTTCGACCGATCGCCGGCGTACGTCGACGCGGTGCTGGCCGCTTACGCGCGGCTGCGTGGCACGCCGCCGGGTGAGGCGCTGCGCCTGGCTCGGGCTGCGGACCTGGTCGCGCTCGTCGACCTGGCCGGGCGAGCGGGGCAGAACCCCGTCGCCGACCGCGCCGAGCACCTGCTGCTGGAGATCGTCCGCACCGGAGACCTGTCAGCAGCTCCCGGCTGAGGTCGGGTGGCACGTGGTCGGGTGGTGGAGATGACGAAGCGACCCGGGGCGGTGCCCCGGGTCGCCCGGTGAGTCAGTCGGTCATTCGGTCAGTCACTGACGCTTTCCGCGGATCCTGAACTTTCCGCCGTTCTTCGAGTTGTTGAAACCCTGGTCACCCTTGAACCTGAAGCTGACCGTGTACTTGCCCTTCCTCAGGCCCTCGAGGTTGAACTGGGCAACACCCTTCTTGTCCACCGGCGTCGTAAGACGGGCGATGGGCTTGCTGGTGCCGTTCTTCTTCCTCTTGACGACGATCGCTCGCATCTTGCCGGTGGGGACGACCTTGCTGCCCTTCACCCGGACCTTCGCCTTGAGGTAGGCCTGGCGCGAGCCCTTGGTCGAGATCGCCACGCCCACGGTGCGGGTGTCGGGGGTCGGGGTAGGCGTGGGCGTCGGCGTCGGCGTCGGCGTCGGCGTCGGCGTCGGGGTGGGCGTGGGCGTCGGGGTCGGGGTCGGGGTCGGGTCGACGGTTGGCGTCGGCGTTGGCGTGGGGTCGACCGTGGGCGTCGGGGTCGGGGTCGGGGTCGGCGTCGGCGTCGGGTCGACGGTGGGCGTCGGGGTCGGCGTAGGGGTCGGCGTCGGGGTCACCGTGGGTGTGGGGTCGACGGTCGGAGTGGGGGTCGGGGTGGGGTCCGGGGTGCACGTCACTCCACCGACCGGGGCCTTGGCGCTGACAGCCATCGGGAACAGGTCGAGGTCGACCACGGTGAGGCCGAGGGGGAGGAGCACGAGGTCCACCTCGAGCACCGCAGCCCGGGCGCTCGCCTCGGTGCCGTCCTCGCTCTCGACGAGGTCGGTGACCTCGCCGAGGCTCAGACGCAGCTGCAGCAGTGGGTTGTCGGGCACGGCGAAGTCCAGCGGGAGGTCGTCGGCAAAGAGCGTGCCGCCGGATCCTGCGACGTCGACCTCGATCACCGGGTCGGCGTAGGTGACCGTTGCGCCACCGGCGGTGCCGCTTGCAGTGGCGGTCAGCGTGGGCGTGTCGAGGACCCGCACGGCGATGCTGCCGAGCAGGTTGAGGTCGACGGCCGAGCCCTCGGCCACGGACTCGACGCTGCGGAGCTCGGCCGAGGGAGTCTCGATCAGGCTGGTGGTCTGGGTGACCGACACGGTGTCCAGGATCGCCACCAGGTCGGCGACACCCGGAATCGGGAGGACAGCCGCCTCGGCGGTGGTGACCTTCGACCGGGTCAATGCCACGTCACCGGGCAGGCAGGTGTCGTCGCCGCCCCAACGGGCCGAGGCCGTCGCGTTGGAGACCCCGAGGTTCAGCACGGGGCTCGTGGTGAACGGGATGATGTCGTCAGCGGCGCCGTCCGGGTTGTCGGGCGGTGCGGTCTGGCTCGTCGTGGCCAGGTGGTTCAGCGGCACCGCCCCGGCGAGGAGGGTGCCGTCGAGGTTGGTGGCGGCTGCGGACGAGCGCGGGTCGAGCGCCGTACCGGTGGAGCCGACGGCGTCGGCGAGGCTGAGGTCGCCGGCCGAGAGACCGGCCGCTGCCACGGCCGTGAGGTCGAGGATGCCCGACTCCGAGGTGCCCTCGAAGGCGGGCAGCGTGAAGGCGGCGCGCGTGACCGCGGGGGCGGCCTGTGAGGACGCGGTCACGGCGAAGGTGGCGGTGCTACCCAGGACGGCGACGGCCGTGCACGCAGCGACCGGGGCGACGCGTCGCCGTACTGCGTCCAGCCAGGGCGAACCCGGCCGTCGCGAGGTGGGGTGCGGGGGGATGGGAGGTGTCATCGGAAGGCTCCATTCCTGAGCGCGGCCCGGAGGGATGTGGGCCAGTCGGGGGGAGTCGAGAAGCAGGACCTCGAGGTGTAGTGCGCTCACCCCGGAGGGCCTGCCAGCACGACACGTGTCCGGTACCCCCTCACGGGTGAGGTATGCCCATCTGACGCATCCGCCCCACCCGCACCTCGGTTGGACGTCACCGTGACGGCGGGCGTAGTCTCAGAGGCTGCGCCTGCTGTCTGCCCGGACCCAATCCGACGCGGACCGTGGCTCGCTGCCCGACCAGGACGTGCACGCACATCTCGGCGGCGGTGAAACAGGACGACAGGCGTGTCCACACGACTTCTGCCCATCAAGGAATCATTTCCCCTATGACATCCACCCTCAACTTCCCTCTTCCCTCCAGCTATGACGACAACGCGCCCCAGGTCGCGATCAACGACATCGGCTCCGAAGAGGACTTCCTCGCCGCCATTGATCTGACGATCAAGTACTTCAACGACGGAGACATCGTCTCCGGCACCATCGTCAAGGTCGACCGCGACGAGGTCCTGCTGGACATCGGCTACAAGACCGAGGGCGTCATCCCCTCGCGTGAGCTGTCCATCAAGCACGACGTCGACCCCTCCGAGGTTGTCTCGGTCGGCGACGAGGTCGAGGCTCTTGTTCTCCAGAAGGAGGACAAGGAAGGCCGGCTGATCCTGTCCAAGAAGCGCGCCCAGTACGAGCGCGCCTGGGGCACCATCGAGCAGGTCAAGGAGGAGGACGGCGTCGTCGAGGGCACCGTCATCGAGGTCGTCAAGGGCGGCCTCATCCTCGACATCGGCCTGCGCGGCTTCCTGCCCGCCTCGCTCGTCGAGATGCGTCGCGTCCGCGACCTGCAGCCCTACGTGGGTCAGACCCTCGAGGCCAAGATCATCGAGCTCGACAAGAACCGCAACAACGTGGTCCTGTCGCGCCGTGCCTGGCTCGAGCAGACCCAGTCCGAGGTTCGCCACGGCTTCCTCACCCAGCTCCAGAAGGGCCAGATCCGCAAGGGTGTCGTGTCCTCGATCGTCAACTTCGGTGCCTTCGTGGACCTCGGTGGCGTCGACGGCCTCGTGCACGTCTCGGAGCTGTCCTGGAAGCACATCGACCACCCCTCCGAGGTCGTCACCGTCGGCGACGAGGTCACCGTCGAGGTGCTGGACGTCGACATGGACCGCGAGCGCGTCTCGCTGTCGCTCAAGGCGACCCAGGAAGACCCGTGGCAGCACTTCGCCCGCACCCACCAGATCGGTCAGATCGTGCCCGGAAAGGTCACCAAGCTGGTGCCCTTCGGCTCGTTCGTCCGCGTCGAGGAGGGCATCGAGGGTCTGGTGCACATCTCCGAGCTGGCCGAGCGCCACGTGGAGATCCCCGAGCAGGTCGTCCAGGTCAACGACGACGTCATGGTCAAGATCATCGACATCGACCTCGAGCGTCGTCGGATCTCGCTGTCGCTGAAGCAGGCCAACGAGACCGCCACCGCTGCCGACGTCGAGGAGTTCGACCCGACGCTCTACGGCATGGCTGCGACCTACGACGAGGCCGGCAACTACGTCTACCCCGACGGCTTCGACCCCGAGACGGGCGAGTGGCTCGAGGGCTTCGACGAGCAGCGTGCGGTCTGGGAGGACCAGTACGCCAAGGCGCACACGCGCTGGGAGGCGCACGTCAAGCAGCAGGCCGAGGCCAAGCAGGCCGACATCGAGGCCAGCGAGGCGACGTCCTACTCCTCCGCCACCGGCGGCAGCGACGAGGA
>NZ_JAXMNS010000290.1:0-5057 GCF_034670285.1 Nocardioides sp.
CGACGCCCCCTCCGCTGCGAGTCCGTACGGCGCCCCGTCCGCGGCGGGGGCGCACAAGGCCGCGGGCCCGACGCAACGACCGGTCCGGGTGACCGCAGCCGTCGTGATCACCCTCGTCGCGAGCTCGGTGGCCCTCGCCGGGCTGCTGCTCTCCTTGGCGCTCCTCGTGGGGAGCCGCGAGGCCTTCCTCGTCGAGATCGAGGGCCAGCTGGCCACCAACTCCTCCTACGAGGACATCGCAGCCGACGCCGTCGCGACGGTCGCGCTCGTCGTCCTCGTGCTCCTGACCGTCTGGTGCCTGGCGTCGATCGGACTGGCGATCGCCACCCTGCGCGGCAGCAACGGGGCGCGCATCACCCTGGTCGTCTCGGCAGCGCTGGCCGGACTCGTGAGCCTGCTCGGCATCGTCGTGATCGTGCCGCTCCTGCTCACTGCTGCATCGGTAGCGACGGTCGTGCTGCTCCTGAGTCGCGATGCGGCCGAGTGGTGCGCGGGCCGCGGTCGTTCGTCCTGAGAGCCGGCGTCGGGACCAGCGTGAGAGATCAGCGTGAGAGGTCGGCGCCGCTGAGGCGCTCGAGCGCCTCGCCGATCAGCTCGGGCTGCTTGCAGTAGGCCCACCGCACCAGGTGTCGACCGGCTCCGGCCGGGTCGTCGTAGAACCCCTGGAGCGGGATCGCGACGACCCCCGCGCGCTCGGGGAGGGCCTGGCAGAACTCGGCGCTGTCGCTCCAGCCGAGCCCGCTCACGTCGGACGTCGCGAAGTAGGTGCCCTGCGGCATCCGGGTCGGGAGGCCGGCCGCGCGGAGCCCGGCGACGAGCAGGTCGCGGCGCTCCTGGAGGTCGCGAGCCAGGGCGCGGGGGAAGTCGTCGTGCTCGTCGAGGGCGCGGGCCACGGCAGGTTGCAGGGGCGCCCCGGAGGTGTAGGTGAGCCACTGCTTGGCCGACACGAGCGCCGCGACCAGGTGGGCCGGCCCGGTCGCCCAGCCGACCTTCCACCCGGTGAGGGAGAACGACTTGCCGACGCTCGAGAGCGTCAGGGTGCGCTCGGCCATCCCCGGCAGGGTCGCCAGCGGCACGTGCTCGAGGTCGTCGAACACCAGGTGCTCGTAGACCTCGTCGGTGATGACGACGAGGTCGTGCTCGATCGCGACGGCAGCGATCGCGTCGAGCTCGGGTCGCGACAGCACCGTGCCGGTGGGGTTGTGCGGGCTGTTGAGCAGGATGAAGCGGGTGCGGGGAGTCACGGCCGCACGCAGCTCGTCGACGTCGAGGCGGAAGTCGGGCCAGCGCAGGGTGACCGGACGTCGTACGCCCCCGGCCATCTGGAGCATTGCCGGGTAGGAGTCGTAGTAGGGCTCGAGCACGATCACCTCGTCACCGGGATCGACGAGTCCGAGCAGGGCCGCCGCGATGCCCTCGGTGCAGCCGGTGGTGACCGCGACCTGGGTGTCGGGGTCGAGCTCGATCCCGTAGTGGCGGAGCTGGTGGGCGGCGATCGCGCGGCGCAGCGGGGCGATGCCCGACCCGGGGGCGTACTGGTTGGCTCCCTCGTGGAGTGCTCGGGACGCGGCGTCCAGCACCTCGGGTGGTCCGTCGACGTCGGGGAACCCCTGGCCGAGGTTGAGCGCGCCGGTGCGGAGCGCGAGGGCCGACATCTCGGCGAAGATCGTCGGAGGGATCCCGTGCAGGCGACGGGCGAGCGTGGGACGGGCCATGACGACTACCCTGCCACTCGTGACCACCACCGACGACTCGCTCGCTGCCGACATCGACGCCTGCTGCCGCCTGACGGGGGAGTTCACCCTCCGCTCCGGCCAGGTCTCCAGCGAGTACTTCGACAAGTACCTCTTCGAGGCCGACCCGCTCCTGCTGGGGCGTGTCGCGCGCGAGATGATCCAGCTGATCCCGCAGGACGCCGAGCTCCTCGGCGGTCTGGAGATGGGCGGCATCCCGATCGCCACCGTCGTGAGCTCGATCCTCGGCACGCCCACGCTCTTCGTGCGCAAGGAGGCCAAGGCCTACGGCACCTGCAAGCTCGCCGAGGGTCCCGACTTCGCCGGCAAGCGCGTCACGATCATCGAGGACGTCATCACGACCGGCGGTGCGGTCCGCGACGCCACACGCGCCCTGCGCGAGGCCGGCGCGATCGTCGAGGTCGTCGTCTGCGCGATCGACCGCAGCCCGGCCGGGGAGAACCCGCTCGCCGACGTCGACCTCGAGGTGCGCGCGGTGCTGACCAAGGCCGACCTGGACGCCGTCCGACACGCGGGATGAGCCGCGAAGGGGCGCTCGGACCCTCGCGGCCACGCAGTTCGCGTGGGAGGATGAGCGTGTCGCCGGACCGGAATCAGCGGGGCATGGGGCCCCGACCCACCGTGCGGTTCTCACCGAGGTGATCGTCGTGTCCGTCTCCCCCCGCCCCCCGGTGGGAGCAGTGCTTCGCGGGCTGCTCGCGGTCCTCGCGCTGGTCGCGCTCCTCGTCCCCGCGCTGGTCGTGGCCACGGTGCCCGCCGGCGCGGCAGGTGTCGGAGGCGCGTCGTCCGCGAGCGCTGTCGCCGCCGAGCCGTCGGCCAAGAAGAAGAAGAGCGGCTGCGCTGCGAAGGGCAAGAAGTTCCGGCCCACCACCCTCGGCGTCAAGAAGGTCACCAAGGCGCGCACCGTGCTGGCGCTCGGACGCGACTCCCGCAACGTTCCCCGCTCACCCCCGCTGAGCGACCGCGGCAAGTGGCAGCTCGCCTGGGACGCCCAGGACAACATCAAGGCCGGCGCCAAGCGGGGCGTCATCAAGATGAACGCCCACACCTACCCCGATGGTTCTGCGCTCGGCAACCTGCTGATCAACAACTTGTACGACGGCGCCAAGATCGTGGTGCGCGGCGCCCGCGGCCAGCAGCGCTGCTACGAGGTGATCGCGCGGGTCCAGGTGCCGGCCGAGAAGCGTTACAAGCGCTACTACCGCACCGACGGCCCAGGTCGCCTGGCGATCGCGGTGTGCTCAGGCGTCCGACGTGGCTCCGGCGACTGGAGCCACCGCACGGTGTGGTTCGCCAAGCCGCTGCGCTGAGTCAGGCCTCGGCGTCGGCCTCGAGGCGGGCCGACACCTCGCCATCGCGGGCGGCCTGCGTGAGGTCCTCGGCGTGGCCCTGCTTGCGGTGCTTGTACCACTCGTAGCTCAGCGGGATCACGCTGAAGGCCAGGATTACGAAGATCACGTAGTCGATGTTCTGCCCGAGGGACGGCACTGCCTTGCCGAGGAAGAAGCCGAGCAGGACCAGGCTGAGGATCCACAGGGCGGCACCGACGAGGCTCCAGGTGAGGAAGCGACGCCGGTCCATCCGCGTCACCCCGGCCACGACCGTGATGTAGGTGCGGACGAACGGCACGAACCGGCCGATCACCAGGGCCTTGTTGCCGTGACGGTCGAAGAACATCCCGGTCTGGTCGAAGTACTTCTTCTTCAGGAACCGGCCGTTGCGCTGGTAGAGCGGTGGCCCGATCTTGCGGCCGATCTCGTAGCCGGCCACGTTGCCCGCGAAGGCGGCCACGACGAGCACCAGCATGGCCAGCACCAGCTCGACCGGCCTGTTCTCCAGCCCGAAGGCCGTGTAGCCCGTCGTGCTGCCGCCGGCGATGAAGAGGCCGAGCGCGAACAGCAGCGTGTCGCCGGGGAGGAAGGGGAAGAAGAGCCCGCACTCCACGAAGATGATGGCGATCGCGAGGTAGATGAACGCGCCGCCGAACTCCGCCTGCAGGTAGGACGGGTCGAGCCACTTGATCCCGAACAGCATCGGCTGCAAGGACTCGGCGAGGGGCGGGAGCGCGGCCAGCAAGGTCACGTCGTCACGTTACCGGTCAGGGTCTCCTCGCGTGGGTGAGTCCGACCCCGGGATCACCCTGGGATCGAGTCGAGCCGCTACGGTCGGCGCCGTGGACGAATCGGCGGGCGCGGGAGCAGGCCCAGCGACGGGCGAGGTGCCCGAGGTGGGCGTCGGCCCCTGGGAGGGACCCTGGCCCAAGGGGGCCGGCGAGCCCGACAGCGTGTACGACGTCGCGCTGCTCGAGCAGGGCGACCGGCGCAACGTCGTCGACCGCTACCGCTACTGGTCGCTGGAGGCGATCCGAGCCGACCTCGACACCCGTCGCCACGGCTTTCACGTCGCGATCGAGAACTGGCAGCACGACTTCAACATCGGCGCGATCGTCCGCACGGCCAACGCGTTCCTCGCCGCCGAGGTGCACATCGTCGGCAAGCGCCGCTGGAACAAGCGCGGCGCGATGGTCACCGACCGCTACCAGCACGTGCGCCACCACGAGAGCGCCGAGGACCTGGCGGCCTACCTGGCTGACTACAAGACGGACGACGGCGGGCCGGTGCCGCTGCTCGGGATCGACAACCTGCCGGGCTCGGAGCACCTCGAGACGATGGCCCTGCCGCGTCGGGTCTGCTTCCTCTTCGGCCAGGAGGGCCCCGGGCTCTCCGCGGCGGCGCGGGAGGCGTGCGCCGGGACCTTCTCGATCGCCCAGTTCGGGTCGACCCGCTCCATCAACGCCTCCGCCGCAGCTGCGATCGCGATGCACTCGTGGGTGCGGCTGCACGCCGACCTCTCGGGCGACGCGGACGCCGGCGCCTGGCGCGGCTGACCTGCTGCCCAAAAAGCCTCTCGCCGAGTCGGCGCGTACACGCGCCGACTCGGCGAGAGATTTCAGCTCAGGTGATCAGGTGATCAGCGGCAGGCCTTGCGGAAGTTGAACTTCTTGACCTGGCCACGGTCGATGAAGACCTTCTTGGTGGCCTTCACCTTGCCGTTGCGCTCGCAGGTGAGCGTGTAGCGCTCCTTGGCGCCCTTGGTCGTCTTGGTGACCGAGTCGAACGCCTCGGTCGTCAGGGTGAACGTCGGGGCAGCGGAGGCGTAGTTGACGACCCGCATGACGTAGGTGCCCTGACCGGCGTCGACGAGGGTGACCTTCTCCTTCTCGCCCGGGGCGTTGCCCGAGGAGCCGACCTCGATCATCTTGTCGCCGACCTGGCGGTAGACCTCGAGGTCGAGGTCGTCCGG
>NZ_JAXMNS010000291.1:0-5043 GCF_034670285.1 Nocardioides sp.
ACGGGCCGATCCAGGTCGACGCAGTCGTGACCGTCGTGCCGCTGGAGGCAGCCGCCGCGACCCCCGTCGTCCACGCGGCAGCCGCTGCCGACGCGCCCACCGGTTCGCCGTCCTTCAGCCAGCTGTTCCTCCGAGAGGTCTTCCAGCAGCTGCTCCTGGCCAGCGTCGTGCTGGCCGTCGTCGTCGCGGGCACCCTGGTCGGGGTAGGCACCGGCGGGGAGTGGGGCCCGATCTCGGGCGCCGCCGTGGGCCTCGTCCTCGGTGTGCTCGCGGCCCGCGTCATCAGTCGACGCCGCGCCGGCTGACTCAGCTCGCAGCCAGCGCCACGACCTCGTCGGCGCAGCCCCACGACAGGGTGACGCCGGAGCCTCCGTGCCCGTAGCAGTGGATCACGCGCCCCTCCCGCTCGAGACGCACCGACGGGCGGGCCGGGCGCAGCCCCACCTTGTGGCGCACGATGCGCGCACCGGCCAGGGCAGGCACGAGCCGGGTCGCTCGCGCCAAGATCTCCTGGGCCGTCTCGGGCGACGGCGTCCGGCTCCACTCCCCCTCGATCGCCGTGCCCCCGACGACGATGTCGCGCGAGCGCGGCACGACGTAGGTCGGGCCGGCGCCGTCGAGCCACCAGCGCTCGAGACCGACCTGCTCGACGTACAGCACCTGACCGGCCACGGGACTCACCGAGAGGTCTGCGCCGAGCAGCCGGGCGCCGATGCCACTGGCGTTGACCACGACATCGGCGCCAGTGGGCAACCCCGAGAGGTTGAGGCGGGTGAGGGTGCCACCCAGTTCCTCGACACGGGTGGTGAGCCAGCGCAGGTACAGCGGCATCTCGATCACCGGGGTCGCGAACGACCAGGCGTCGCGGTAGCCCGCCGGCGGCTGGGTCCGGGTGAGGCCGGGGACGGCGCCCGCCCACCACGGGTCAGCCGCAGGGTCGGCGAGCACCTCGGTGCCCGGCACCAGACGGACCCCGGCACGCTCGGACTCGGCGGAGTCGCCCGTCGCGAGCGCGGTGAAGACCTCGAACGTGCGCGAGCCCCAGGCGAGCACCTGGTCCTGCGGCCAGGCGCGGTAGGGGTACCAGATCGCAGCAGCCACGGCGGACGTCGTCTCCCCGGGCAGGTCGCGCGCGACGACGTCGACGCGATGGCCCGCCTCCAGCAGCCGCACCGCACAGCTCAGTCCGACGACTCCGGCACCGACCACGAGAACGCGACTCACAGGTCGAGCCTGCCCTAGTCAGGTGTCGGCGCGCCAGCGAACTGCGACTCAGGTCGTGGCCCGCTCCTCCACCGGCACCACGGTGATCGTGCCGTCGCGCCGCCCTTGGCGGAAGGCGCGCAGCTCTTCCTTGACCTTGGGCAGCAGCAGGTAGCAGGCGATCAGGTTGACCACGGCGCACACGAAGAGCATCGCGTCGGCGAAGTCGAGCACCGAGCCGAGATTGACGACCGTGCCGATGACCGTGAAGACGCAGAAGATCGCCTTGAAGGCGTTCTCCTTGGCGCGGCTGCGGCCGACCAGGGTCGTGAAGGCCTTCTGCGTGTAGTAGGCCCAGGTGATGAGCGTGGAGAAGGCGAAGAGCGCCACCGCGACTGCCAGGACGTTGTCGAAGCCCGGCAGGAAGGTGTCGAACGAGCGGGAGGTGAGGACGACGCCGGCATCGTTGCTGATCTTCTCCCCGGCCGCGGCCTCGTCGCGCAGGTCACCGTAGAGGTCGACGTCGGCGATCACGATCGTCAGCGCGGTCATCGTGCAGATCACCACGGTGTCGATGAACGGCTCCAGCAGCGCCACGAAGCCCTCGCTGACCGGGTGCTTGGTCTTCACCGCGGAGTGCACGATCGGAGCCGAGCCGACGCCCGCCTCGTTCGAGAAGGCCGCACGGGTGAAGCCGACGATGAGCACACCGACCGCGCCGCCGGCCACGCCGGTGGGGTTGAACGCCCCGGAGATGATGGCGGCCACTGCACCGGGAACGGCCGTGATGTTGCCGAAGACCACGAGCAGGCAGGCAGCGACGTAGACCACCGCCATGAAGGGCACCAGCCGCGAGGTGACCTTGGCGATCGAGGTGACCCCGCCGAGGATGACGATCCCGACCAGCCCGGCCAGCACCAGGCCGAAGGCGAGGGCAGCTCCGTCGGAGCCGAGAGCCCCGTCGGGGCCGCCGGTGATCTCCTGGGCCTGGGCGAAGGTCTGGTTGGCCTGGAAGGCGTTGCCGCCGAGCGCTCCGAACGCGATCAGCGCGACCGCGAACACCGTCACGGCCGCACCGCTGACGAACGAGCCGGCGCGCTCGAAGGCCACGGGCATGTAGCGGAACGGGCCGCCGCTGACGGTGCCGTCCTCGTGCACCTCGCGATACTTCACGCCGAGGGTGCACTCCACGAACTTGGTGCACATGCCCAGCAAGCCGGCCAGGATCATCCAGAAGGTAGCGCCGGGACCTCCCACCGTCACCGCCACGGCGACACCGGCGATGTTGCCGAGACCGACGGTTCCGGACACCGCTGACGACAATGCCTGGAAGTGGGTGACCTCACCGGGGTCACTGGCCCGGGAGAACTTGCCACGCACCAGGTCGAGCGAGGTCTTGATGCCGGTGAACTGGATCCCGCGGAAGTAGATCGTGAAGACCGACGCCGCCAGCACCAGCCAGAAGACGATCAGCGGGAACGTCGCCGAGCCGATCGTGATCTCGAAGAAGACGATCTCGCCGACGAAGGTGGCGACCGGGTCGAAGGCGTCGGAGATCGACTTCTCCACCTTCCCGATCCAACCTGAGTTCTCGGCGGCCAGTGGGTGGAGCGAGGATCCGGACATGGGGAGGTCTCTTCCCCGTGTCACGGATCACAAACCTCCGGGATCGAGCCGGATCAGACCAGGTCGTGAGCGGCGCGGATGACGCCGACGATGCCGCCCATGATCTCGGTGAGCCCGAAGTCCTTCGGCGTGTAGACCGCCGCGACTCCCAGCTCCATGAGCCTCTTGCCGTCGGAGTCGGGAATGATCCCGCCGACGATCACCGGGACGTCGTCCAGACCTGCCGCGCGCAGTCCGTCGAGCACGGCCGGCACCAGCTCCATGTGCGAGCCGGACAGGATCGAGAGGCCGACGCAGTGGACGTCCTCGGCGACTGCCGCCGACACGATCTGCTCGGGCGTCAGGCGGATGCCCTGGTAGATGACCTCGAAGCCGGCGTCCCGCGCGCGGACGGCGACCTGCTCGGCTCCGTTGGAGTGTCCGTCGAGGCCGGGCTTGCCGACGAGCAGCCGCAGCCGCCCACCGAGCTCGTCACCGGTGGCCTTGACACGCTCACGCACCTCGGTGAGCTCGGCACCTGCCTGGGCGACGCCGACGGCACCGCTGACGCCGGTGGGTGCGCGGAACTCGCCGAACACCTCACGCAGCACCCCGGCCCACTCCCCCGTGGTCGCGCCCGCACGGGCGGCTTCCAGGGTGGCCGCCATCAGGTTGGTGTCGGTCTTGGCCTCGTCGGCGAGGCGCTTGAGCGCTGCCTCGACGCGGGGCTGGTCGCGCTCGGCCTTCCAGCTGCTCACCGAGTCGAGGGCCGACTGCTCGGCCTTCGGGTCGGCGGCCATGATGGCGCCGTCGAGGTCAGCCGTGAGCGGCGAGGGCTCGGTGGTCTCGTAGCGGTTGACACCGACGATGGTCTCGTCGCCGCTCTCGATACGACCGCGGCGCGCGGCGTGGGCCGAGACGAGCTCGGACTTCATGTAGCCCGACTCGACGGCAGCGATGGCGCCACCGAGGGCCTGGACCCGGTCGATCTCGGCGGTCGCGCTCTCGATGAGCTCGGCGACCTTGGCCTCGACCACGTGCGAGCCGGTGAAGATGTCGTCGTACTCCAGCAGGTCGGACTCGAAGGCCAGCACCTGCTGCAGACGCAGCGACCACTGCTGGTCCCACGGCCGCGGCAGCCCGAGGGCCTCGTTCCAGGCCGGCAGCTGGACGGCGCGGGCGCGGGCGTCCTTCGACAGCGTCACGCCCAGCATCTCGAGCACGATGCGCTGCACGTTGTTCTCCGGCTGGGCCTCGGTCAGACCCAGGGAGTTGACCTGCACGCCGTAGCGGAAGCGCCGCATCTTGGGGTCCTGGACGCCGTAGCGCTCACGGGTGATGCGGTCCCACAGCTCGACGAAGGCGCGCATCTTGCACATCTCCTCGACGAAACGCACCCCGGCGTTGACGAAGAACGAGATGCGGCCGACGACCTTCTCGAAGTCGTCCTCGGAGACCTGGCCCGAGGCCTTCACCTGGTCGAGCACGGCGATCGCGGTGCAGAGCGCGTAGGCGAGCTCCTGCGTCGGCGTCGCGCCGGCCTCCTGCAGGTGATAGCTGCAGATGTTGATCGGGTTCCACTTCGGGATCTCGTGGACCGTGTAGGCGATCATGTCGCTGATCAGGCGCAGGGAGTGCTGGGGCGGGAACACGTAGGTGCCCCGCGAGAGGTACTCCTTGATGATGTCGTTCTGGGTCGTCCCGGCGAGCTGGGCGGCGACCGCCGACGGCTCGAGGTCGGGGTTCTGCTCCTCGGCGGCGACCTGGTACATCGCCAGCAGCCACATCGCGGTGGCGTTGATCGTCATCGAGGTGTTCATCTCGGTGAGCGGGATGTCGGCGAACAGCTTGCGCATCTCCCCGAGGTGCGGCACCGGCACCCCGACCTTGCCGACCTCGCCCCGCGAGAGCGGGGAGTCGGGGTCGTAGCCGGTCTGCGTCGGCAGGTCGAAGGCCACCGACAGACCGGTCTGCCCCTTGGCGAGGTTGGTGCGGTAGAGCGCGTTCGAGGCCTCCGCCGTCGAGTGACCGGCGTAGGTGCGCATCACCCACGGGCGGTCCTTGGTGGGTCGCTCCGGCTGGGCCACGTCCTTCTCCGTCATGGGACGAGGGTAGGACGTTGTTTACCCCTTGGTAACTCGTCTCGCGTGTGGCGTATCCGACAACGCATTTTCTCCACGGCCGGGCTCGATCGTGCGAGGAGCGAAGATCCGCGGGTCGTTCCAGGCCAGGTAG
>NZ_JAXMNS010000292.1:0-4966 GCF_034670285.1 Nocardioides sp.
CAGCAGGCCATCGCCTCCGACGACCCGGTCATCTTCCTCGAGCCCAAGCGGCAGTACCACGCCGACAAGGCCGAGCTCGACGAGTCGCAGACCCTGGCCGACGTCGCGCCGCTGTTCACCTCGCGCATCGTGCGCTCGGGGGCCGACGCGACGCTGCTGGCCTACGGCCCGACCGTCAAGACCGCGCTCAAGGCCGCCGAGGCGGCCGCCGGCGAGGGGCGCTCGCTCGAGGTCATCGACCTGCGCACGCTCTCGCCGCTCGACATGGCTCCGGTCTACGACTCCGTGCGCCGCACCGGTCGCGCGGTCGTCGTCCACGAGGCGCACGTCAACCTCGGTCTCGGCTCCGAGCTGTCGGCCCGGATCTCCGAGGAGTGCTTCTACTCCCTCGAGGCGCCGGTGCTGCGGGTCGGTGGCATGGACACCCCCTACCCGGCGTCGCGGATCGAGGAGGACTACCTCCCCGACCTCGACCGGGTGCTGGACGCCGTCGACCGCTCGTTCGGATTCTGAGGAGCACTGACATGCCCGAATACAAGCTGCCAGACGTCGGCGAGGGCCTCACCGAGGCCGAGATCGTCACCTGGAAGGTGAAGGTCGGCGACGTCATCGCCATCAACGACATCGTCGTGGAGATCGAGACCGCCAAGTCGCTCGTCGAGCTGCCGTCGCCGTACGCCGGCGAGGTCACCGCGCTGCTCGTCGCCGAAGGGGAGACCGTCGAGGTCGGCACGCCGATCATCGCCATCGGTGAGCCCGCCTCCGGCGACGCGTCCGCCCCGAAGGCCACCCCCGACGAGGCTGCCGACAAGGCTTCCGACAAGGCTTCCGACATGGAGATCGACCTCTCCAACCCTGCTGCCAGTGGTGGCGGTGAGGGCGAGAGCCTCGTCGGTCGCAACAAGGCCGATCGCGGCCCGACCCGTCGCGCCCGCAAGGCCGCTGAGGTGCCGGCCGCCAAGGCAGCGCTCCAGGGAGCCTTCGCCGCCGGCGACGCCGCCGACGTGACGGTCCCCGTCGAGGAGGACGTGACCGACGAGCCGGCCGTGCCGGCCCAGGCCGCCCGCGTCGTCGAGGCGCGCGACCCCGGCACCGTGCGAGTGCTGGCGAAGCCGCCCGTGCGCAAGCTCGCCAAGGACCTCGGCGTCGACCTCACCACGCTCGTCGCGACCGGTCCCAACGGCACGATCTCGCGAGCTGACGTGGAGTCGGCTCACAGCGGGGCAGGAGGGGGCACCAACGGCGCCGCGCCCACGACGCCCGCGAGCAGGCCCGCCGCCACCGGCGAGCGTGAGACGCGCGAGCCGATTAAGGGCGTGCGCAAGATGATGGCCGGTGCCATGGTCGGCTCCGCCTTCACCGCGCCCCACGTCACCGAGTGGGTCACCTTCGACGCCACTGCCACGGTCGAGCTGGTCGAGCGCCTCAAGACGCGGCGCGAGTTCCGCGACCTCAAGGTCTCGCCGCTGCTGGTGCTCGCCAAGGCCGTGCTGCTGGCCATGCGCCGGGCACCGGAGATCAACTCCTACTGGGACGACGCCGCGCAGGAGGTCGTCTACAAGCACTACGTCAACCTCGGGATCGCCGCCGCCACCCCGCGTGGGCTCGTGGTGCCCAACGTCAAGGACGCCGACCAGCTCTCGCTGGTCGAGCTCGCCGAGGCGCTCGGTGCGCTCACCGCGACGGCTCGCGAGGGCAAGACGCAGCCGGCCGAGATGGCCGACGGCACCTTCACGATCACCAACGTGGGCGTCTTCGGCGTCGACGCCGGAACCCCGATCATCAACCCCGGTGAGTCGGCGATCCTGTGCTTCGGCGCGATCAAGAAGCAGCCGTGGGTGGTGTCGACCGCCGACGGCGGCGACGAGATCGCCGTCCGACACGTGACGACGCTGGCGCTGAGCTTCGACCACCGTCACGTCGATGGCGAGAAGGGCTCACGCTTCCTCGCCGACGTCGCGGGCATCCTGGAGGACCCCGCCTCGGCGCTGCTCTTCTGACCTCGAGAGCGAGTTGACGATGGGGGCAGTCACCGGACCGTTGCGTCCGTGAGGCGAGGCCTCAGGGCTCGACGGGCCCGATCTCCCAGCCCTCCGGGCTGATCGGGTGCAGGATCGCGTCGGTGCCACCGTCGATGAAGAGGCAGCTGCCGACGATCAGTGAGGCAGCATCCGAGAGCAGGAACGCGATCGGGGCGGCGATCTCCTCCGGGCGTCCGTCGCGACCGATGGCGGTCGGGTAGGAGTCGCCGAGCGGCCCGAAGACCGGGTCTGCGGCCATCTCGGCGGTCATCGCGGTCTCGACCTTGCCGGGGGCGACCGAGTTGAGGCGGATGCCGGCGCCGATCCACTCCGGCTTCACGCCCTCGCGACGCGCCCACCAGGCCAGCGCGGCCTTGGTCGAGGGGTAGATCATCACCGCCTCCGTCGCAGCCGCGGCGGCGCGGGCGGCGTCCTCGTCCTCGCGCAGGCAGAGGGTGGCGACCTCGGCGTTCCAGCCGGGCATGCCGGTGATCGAGTTGGAGGCCAGGAAGACCACCGACGACTGACCGGCCGCCACCAGCTGCGGCTGCAGGCCGCGCACGAGCGCGATCGCGCCGAAGAAGTTGACCGAGGTGACCAGGGCGGGGTCGCTGCCGGTGAAGCCGCCGAGCCCCGCCGCGGGCACCAGCCCGTGCACCACGTCGGTGAGGGCCTGGACACCGGCCACGGCTTCGGCGCGACCGTCGGGGTGGGACAGGTCGGCGTTCACGTCGGCCTGGTGCCGGTCGACGGTGATCACCCGGTCACCCTGGGCGCGGAGGAATGTGGTGGTCGCGGCGCCGATGCCGCTGGCCGCGCCGCTGACGACGTGCGTGCGAGTCATGCGGTCACACTAGAACACGTTCTACCAGGGGGCTACACGTAGCGGCGGGCCCGATCCGCCGGGCTGCCCGCACCTGAGCGCAGCAGCGACGACAGCTCGTGCTCCAGCACGGCGCCGACGCGACGGCAGAACTCCTCCGGCTCGTCGGCGGCATCGGGGTGCTCGCCGACGATCCGGTCGACGACGCCGAGGCGGTGCAGGTCGATCGCGCGCACCTGCTGCTGCCGGGCCATCTCGGGGGCGTGGTCGAGGTCGCGGTGCACGATCGCGCTGGCGCCCTCGGGCGGCAATGGCGAGAGCCAGGCGTGCTGAGCAGCGATCACGCGATCGGCCGGCAGGAACGCCAGGGCCCCTCCGCCGTTGCCCTCGCCGAGCATCAGGCACAGGGTCGGGGCATCGAGGGAGACCAGCTCGGCGAGGCAGCGTGCGATCTCACCAGCCAGTCCGCCGTTCTCCGCCTCGGGCGAGAGCGCGGCGCCCTGGGTGTCGATCACGGTCACCAGCGGCAGCCCGAGCTCGGAGGCGAGTCGGAAGCCGCGCCGCGCCTCACGCAGCGCCTGCGGCCCCATCGGGTGGTCGGCGGTCTGCCCGCGCCGGTCCTGGCCGAGGAAGATGCACGGCGCCGTGCCGAAGCGGGCCAGCGCGATCAGCAGGCCGGGGTCCTGCTCGCCCTGCCCCGTCCCGTTGAGCGGTACGACGTCGCTGGCGGCGTACTTGAGCAGCCGGCGGACCCCGGGGCGGTCAGGTCGGCGCGAGCGGGTGACGGCGTCCCAGGTCTCGACGTCCGGGACCTCCTCCTCGGCCGGGGCAGGCAGCACCGGGACCCCCGACCGCGGCGCCATCAGGATGTTGAGCGCCCGGTCGAGGAGCTCGCTGATCTCCTTCGGCGCGACGACCCCGTCGATGATGCCGTGGGCGTAGAGGTTCTCCGAGGTCTGCACGCCCTCGGGAAACTCCTTGCCGTAGAGGGCGGAGTAGACGCGCGGGCCGAGGAACCCGACCAGGGCGCCGGGCTCGGCCACGGTCACGTGGCCCAGCGAGCCCCACGAGGCCATCACACCGCCGGTCGTGGGGTGGCGCAGGTAGACGAGGTAGGGAAGCCCAGCCGCCTTGTGTGCCGCGACCGCCTGCGAGATCCGCACCATCTGCACGAAGGCGGGCGTGCCCTCCTGCATGCGGGTGCCGCCGCTGACCGGAGCGGCGACGAGCGGCAGCCCGGCCGCGGTGGCCCGCTCGATGCCGGCCACGATCCGGTCGGCCGACGCGCGTCCGATGGAGCCGGCGAGGAACCCGAACTCACCCACCAGCACGCCGACCCGGCGTCCGTGCAGGCTTGCCTCCCCGGTGAGCACCGACTCGTCCTCGCCGCACTTCTCGGCCGCTGCGGCGAGCTCGGCGGCGTACGTCTCGGAGATCTCGCCCCGCACCGGCGGGGTGTCCCACGACGTCCAGGAGTCGTCGTCGAGCACCAGGGCGATCAGGTCACGGGCGGTGAGTCGGGCCATGGACGCTGACGCTAGCGGCTCCGCGCCTCGCCCGTGGCTGCCCCGAGGGGAGTGGCCTGTGGAGGACGCCTGCACCGACACGCGTCGGTCGGGCACGATCGCGCCATGTCGGTGGCGCAGGTGGTCGTGCAGTCGGGCGGGTTCGCCACCCGCGCGGCCCTGGTCGCCGCCACCTCCCGCGCCGAGGTCGACCGAGCGCTCGGGGCGGGCGAGAGGGAGGTGCTGCACCAGCCCGCCCGCCCGCACGTGACGGTGCCGCGTGGACGCAAGGTCGCGCCCACGCGGCGCGAGGGCATCGACGTCCACTACCTCGATCTCGAGCCGGGACAGGTGGTCGACGCCATTGCCACCGACGTCGAGACGACCTTGCTGTGCTGTCTCACCAGACTCCCGCGGCCCGATGCCCTGGCGGTCGCGGACTCCGCCCTCCGACACGGGGTCTCGCCGGGCACGCTCAAGCGGGTGGCGCAGATGGCTCAGGGCCCTGGCTCCAGGCAGGCCCGCTGGATCGCCGAACGCGCTGACGGCGACGCTGCCAACCCGTTCGAGTCGGCGTTTCGCGACATCGGCTTCGACGTGCCGGGGCTGCGGCTGGT
>NZ_JAXMNS010000293.1:0-4964 GCF_034670285.1 Nocardioides sp.
CTCGCTTCGCTCGCTGCTCAGCCTCCGAGTCGGTGACCAGGACGAGTCGGTGGACGGCGGTGTCGGAGGGCTCGGCCAGACAGCGGCTCCAGGCCTTCCGTGCCTTCGCGAAGAGATCAGGGGCACCCGAACCTGCGAACTCCACCCGCACGTCGGTGTCGAGGCACCTAAGATGCAGGATGCAGTCTCGGAGGGGTGCAGCAGTCACTTGCGAAGCGTAGGGCTCTGACGACCTAGAAGGACCGGGAACCATGGAACTACTCGACTATCTGCGTGCTATCCGCAACCACTGGGTCGGCGTCGCGCTCATCGTCGTGTTCACCGTCAGCGCCGCGGGCCTCTATACACTCACGCAGCCCAAGGTGTACGCCGCCGACGCCGGCGGGTTCGTCACCGCCGGGCAGGCCGCCGACTCCGGGCTCGCCCAGCTCAACGACTCGCTCGCCAAGTCGCGGGCGGCGTCGTACGTCGACATCGCGAAGAGCCGTGCGGTGGCCGACCTGGCCATCGAAGAGCTGGGATTGTCGACCACTGCCTCAGCACTCATCGGCAACATCGAGGTCGACCAGCCGCTCAACACCGTCCTGATCAAGATCAAGGCACGCTCGAGCTCACCGATCGAGGCGCAGCGCCTCGCCGATGCCTGGGTGCGCGCGCTCTCGCAGCGGGTCGCCGAGCTCGAGGACCCAACCGACTCCGGCACCCTGGGGGTCCTGGGGATCGAGCCCACCGAGGCTGCCGCCCTGCCCTCGACTCCGGTCTCCCCGCTGCCGGCTCGCAACCTTGCCCTCGGGCTCGTGCTCGGACTCCTGCTCGCGATCGGCTACGCCACGCTCCGCTCGCTCCTCGACCGGCGGTTGCGCTCACCCGAGGAAGCCGAGCGCCGCTTCGGCGTGCCCATCGTCGGGCGGCTGCCCGCCACAGGGCTTCCCCACGAGGACGGATTGTTCGTCACCGACGCCATCGACCAGCAGAGCTTTGGCATCGGGGAGTCCTTCCGCCGGCTCCGCTCGAACCTCACCTATATGAACGTCGACAACCCGCCACGGGTGATCGTCGTGACCAGTGCCCGACCCCAAGACGGCAAGTCGACGGTCGCGGCCAACCTCGCCGCTGCGGTCTCGTTGTCGGGGCAGCCCGTCACCCTCGTGGACGGCGACCTGCGCCGTCCGACCGTGGCCGACAAGCTCGGGCTCGTCGAAGGTGCCGGCCTGACCGACGTGCTCATCGGTCAGGTCGAGCTCGACGACGTCCTTCAGGAGCACGCGTCCTTCGAGAACCTGCACGTGCTGGCGGCAGGCAGCACGCCGCCCAACCCCAGCGAAATGCTGGGCTCCCACGCGATGCAGGCACTGCTCAAGGAACTCTCCGGACGAGGCATCGTCATCGTCGATGCGCCTCCCCTGTTGCCGGTGACCGACGCCGCTGTCCTGACCCGCAGCGCGGACGGCGCGATCGTCGTCGTGTCTCACGGCAAGACCCTCGACACCGAGCTCGACGAGTGCCTGCGGCAGCTGACCGCCGTGCAGGGGCACGTGCTGGGAGTCGTCTTCAACCGGATGCCGCGACGCGGAGCCGGCTACTACGCCGCAGGCAGCTATTACGGAGCGGCCGACGAGGGGAAGAAGGGGATCAAGGCGCGACTGAGCCGTCGTGGTGGTGCCGACTCGGCCCCGAGCGGTGGCAAGCGCGCCGCTCGATAAGGCGCCGGCCGGCGACCCCTCAGGTCGACGACCTCTCGTGCCGATGGGAACTTCCCCATCGTCGATCTCAGCTCGAGGCCGCCATGACCCACTCCTCTTCCCCCACCCGCCGCAGCCTGATCAAGGCCGGCGCCTGGACGGCACCCGCCATCGTGCTCGCCACCGCTGCACCGACCTTCGCTGCCTCCGGCAGCCGTGCGTTCGCCGTGGCAGGTGGCGGTACGGCGGTGGTCAACGAGTTCGGACTCAACGCCCTGCAGTTCCGCGGATTCTCGATCACCGCGGCCAGCGACGTCGGCAAGGGCGAGCTGACGATCACCGTGACCAACCCGGACCGCTCCCTCACCGAGCTCGGGACGCCGGACGGCTGGACGCTGACGTCGAGCTCAGCACAGAAGCTCGTCTACACGAACACAGTCGCCGCGAAGGCCGGCCAAAAGTTCGTCGTGCCGAACGGGACCTACCTCAACGACAGCGGCGGCGGTGGCGCCTTCGTAGTGACGGTCTCCGCCCCAGACCATGACAGGGCCCGGATCACCTTCGCCATTCCGGAGTAGATCGACTCGAACCCCTCAGACGGGAGGGATCGTTGCCGATCGGTTGCGCATGTCCTTCACCCCCACCCGTCGCAGCCTCATCAAGGCCGGCGCCTGGACCGCACCCGCCATCGTGCTGGCCACAGCAGCGCCCGCGACCGCCGTGTCCGGCAGCGGGCGTGCCCTGATCCTGGCCCTCGGAAGCACCAGGATCGAGCACGACGGCCTCTTCTCAACCTTGCGTTACGACGGGTTCACCATCACCCCGGACAGCGCTATCCCTGCCGCCGGTCTCGTGATGACCGTGACCAACCCCGGCCGCTTCCTCTTTCAGTTAGGCACCCCGAGCGGGTGGGCGCTGACGTCTTCGTCGCCCGGCGCGATCGTCTACAGCCGGGCGGCCTCGTCAGCAGCGGGCGAAACCGTGGCCGTACCGAACGGCGTGTACTTCGACGACGAAGGAGTCGGCGGGTCATTCGTCCTGTCGTTCACTGCACCGGACCACGACCTCGCACGGGTCAGTTTCGCGATCCCGGCCCGGAGAGACACCGGCGCAGTCAGTCCTCGCGACGCAGCACGCGCACGGGAGCGTCAAGCAACGAGCTGATCAGGTCGGCGACCTCGGCGTGCACCTGCGCCGTCTGACCGATCGGGTCCGGCACGTCGGCCGCGCCGGCGCCGTGGGAGCGCGAGCGCGCGGCTGCAGCGATGAGATCGGGCGCTGACGCGAGGCCGGGCACCGCCTCGCAGATCGCGGCGAACTCCCCCAGCGTGAAGGTGCGCCGCATCATTCGCGGCGAACGCTGGAGCACGTCGGTGCGCAGGTCTTTGGTCATGGTGAGCACCAGGTCGGCACTCTCGATGACCAGCGGCGTCGCCACCTGGGAGGCGAACCCGGCTGGGTCGCCGCCGAGCCTGGTGAGCTCGGCGGCCGCGTGCGGTTCCATCGGCTGACCGCCGGTCGCGCGCAGGCCCGCGCTGGTCACCGTGGCTTCCTCACCCAGCCGTGCCCGCAGGAGTCGCTCGGCCAGGGGCGAGCGGCAGATGTTGCCCACGCAGACCACCAGGATCTTCATGGGCACACTCTGGCAGGACTCAGACCGGATCGGGGAGCGACGCGAGCACCTGCGCCTTGGTCGGCGCACCCACTGCCCGACCGAGCTCGTGGCCGGAACGGTCGAGGACGATCGTGGTGGGCGTGCGCATGATCCCCAGGCGGCGTACGACGTCGAGGTGCTCCTCGGCGTCGACCTCGATGTGGGCGATGCCGTCGGTCTCGGCGGCGACGTCGGTGAGAATGCGGCGAGTAGCCCGGCAGGGGGCGCAGAAGGCAGAGGAGAACTGCAGCAGCGTGGCCCGCTCCCCCACCTGGTCGACCCAGGGGGTGTCGGCGAGCAAACTCGGGGCCGTCGTCTCCGTGGCGGTGTCCTTTGAGGGGGCTGTCTGCTTGTAGCGGCCGTCGGTGCGGGCTCGGTAGAGGCCGAAGGCGAGTGCGACCACGACGGCCGCGATCGCGACCCAGGCTCCGGTGCTCATAGGAATGAGAACGGTAGCGGGGTCGTCCGCATTCCGGGTCGACGGTGATTGAGGTGCGACGAGCGCCAGCGACGGGCGTGACCTTGGGATCGGCAGCCTTTCGACTCACGGGGCTTCGTCAACGGCTCCTCCGTCGCCTGCTCAGCCTCCGGAGGGCACGGGGCTTCGTCGACGGCTCCTTCGTCGCCTGCTCAGCCTCCGGTGGGCGCGGCTTCGTCGACGGCTCCTCCGTCGCCTGCTCAGCCGCCGGAGGGCGGGGCTTCGTCGACGGCTCCTCCGTCGCCTGCTCAGCCTCCAGAAGGACGCGGCTCCGTCGAGGGCTCCTCCGTCGCCTGCTCAGCCTCCGGGGTCGCGGCTGCGCTCGGATAGGCTGCTGGCGCACATCACTATCGGGAGAGAAGGCGCCGCCATCAGTCACGCTGCTTCGGTAACCGACGAGCTCACCGCCGGCCGCGTCGCCGACGTGATTGCTGCAATTTCGGATGCCTTCGCCACCCGCGTCGCGGGTCAGGAGCGGCTGCGTCGATCGCTGCTCGTCGGCCTCGCCACCGAGGGGCACGTGCTGCTCGAGAGCGTGCCCGGGCTCGCCAAGACTCTGGCTGCGTCCACCTTGGCCCAGGCGGTCGGAGCCCACTTCTCGCGCATCCAGTGCACGCCCGACCTGCTGCCCAGCGACGTGGTCGGCACCCAGGTCTACGACCCGCGCACCCACGAGTTCGAGACCCAGCTCGGGCCGGTGCACGCCAACGTCGTCCTCCTCGACGAGATCAACCGCTCCAGCGCCAAGACCCAGTCGGCGATGCTCGAGGCGATGCAGGAGCGGCAGACCTCCATCGCCGGTGTCGTGCACCGTCTCCCCCGACCCTTCCTGGTGCTCGCGACCCAGAACCCCCTCGACGACGAGGGCACCTACGTGCTTCCGCGCGCACAGATGGACCGTTTCCTGCTCAAGGAGGTCGTCGACTACCCGTCGTCGGCCGACGAGCTGATGGTGCTCGACCGCATTGCCGACGGCACCCTGGGACGCGACGGCGCCGCGGTCGCACCCGTCGCCACGCTCGACGACGTCCTCGCGCTCCAACGCGCCACTGATGCCGTCTTCGTCGACCCGGCCGTCAAGCGCTACATCGTCGACCTCGTGGGCGCCACCCGCGACGCGAGGTCGTCGCTCGGCGACCGACAGATCGGA
>NZ_JAXMNS010000294.1:0-4962 GCF_034670285.1 Nocardioides sp.
GCGGCCCGCGCCGCGGTGGCGCCGGCGACCTCGCCCTCCGCCTGCATCATCCGGGTGAAGCCGGTCGGGGCGATGCCGAACGGGAGCGCGACCCGCCGGCCGAGCACCTCGCGCGAGGTGTCGACCTCGGAGACGTCACGCAGGATCGAGGGGTGGAACTCGATGTCGGCGAACGCCTGTCGGGCCCGCGAGAGCGACACCTCGCCGTCCGCAGCGCCGTCGGTGTAGTCGAAGGCCGCCTTGGGCGTACGCCGCTGGGCGACCCGGCGAAGGTCCTCGATGGTCAGGGACTTCTCGAGACGCCACTTCCTGGGCGACAGCTCCGGCTTCTTGAACTTCATCAGGGGAGCCAGGTCGTGGCGCGTGGGCAGCTGCCGCTTCATGGGGACCACTTCATCACGGCTCGGGGTGACTAGCCAGGTCCTAGGACTTCCTAGTAAATTAGTAGGAAGTCCTAGTACTTCACTCGCAGGGAGCCCCGATGTCCGACCTCCACGTGCCGACCCACCCGGTCCGCCTGGTCACCGCGTCCAGCCTGTTCGACGGCCACGACGCCTCGATCAACATCATGCGCCGGATCTTCCAGAGCCAGGGCTGCGAGGTCATCCACCTCGGACACAACCGCTCGGTCGCCGAGGTCGTCGATGCCGCGCTCGAGGAGGACGCCCAGGGCGTCGCGGTGTCGTCCTACCAGGGCGGACACATCGAGTACTTCGAGTACCTCGTCGAGTCGCTGCGCGCCCAGGGCGCCGGCCACGTGCAGGTCGTCGGCGGTGGCGGCGGGGTGATCGTGCACGACGAGATCACCAGGCTGCGCGAGAGCGGGGTGACGATCTTCTCCCCCGAGGACGGCCAGCGGATGGGCCTGGTCGGGATGATCAACTCGGTCGTCAAGACCTGCGACGTCGACCTGCTCTCCCCCGAGCACGGCGGCACCGTCTCGGCCGAGCAGGTGCTCAGCGGCGACCGGTTCGCCATCGCCCGCGCCATCACCGCCGCCGAGCAGGGACGCCTCGACGCCGGCGTCCTCGCCGAGCTGCAGGCGGCCGCCGAGCGCCACGCCACGCCCACCCTCGGCATCACCGGCACCGGCGGCTCGGGCAAGTCGTCACTGACCGACGAGCTCGTGCGCCGCTTCCGCACCGACCAGCAGGACAAGCTGCGCATCGCCGTCCTCGCCGTCGACCCGACGCGTCGCAAGGGCGGCGGGGCACTGCTCGGTGACCGCATCCGGATGAACTCCCTCGACGGCGACCGCGTCTTCTTCCGCAGCCTCGCCACCCGCGGCGCCCACGAGCTGCCCGAGCACCTCGACGACGTCGTGTCCGTGCTGAAGGCCTCCGGCTTCGACCTCGTGGTCGTCGAGACCCCCGGCATCGGCCAGGGCGACGCGGCGATCGTGCCGTTCGTCGACACCTCGCTCTACGTGATGACGCCGGAGTTCGGCGCCGCCTCGCAGCTGGAGAAGATCGACATGCTCGACTTCGCCGACGCCGTGGCCATCAACAAGTTCGAGCGCCGCGGCGCCGAGGACGCACTGCGCGACGTCGGTCGCCAGCTCGTCCGCAACCGTGAGGCCTTCGGCCAGCAGCCCGGCGACATGCCTGTCTTCGGCACCTCCGCCGCCAGGTTCAACGACGACGGCGTCACCGCGCTCTACCAGCACCTGCGGGGCCTGCTCGGCGAGCACGGTCTCCAGACCGCCGAGGGCGCCCTGCCCGCGGTGACGACCAAGACGTCGTCCCACCTGCGCGCCGCGATCCCCGGCGACCGGGTGCGCTACCTCGCCGACATCGCGGCGACCGTGCGCGACTACCACGCCCGCACCGACGAGATGGCCGCCCAGGCGCGCCGCCTCCAGCGGCTCGAGGCCGTCGCCGGCGAGCTCTCCTCGCGCGAGGAGATCGACGCCCTGCTCGAGCAGGCCCGCGCAGACCTGCCGCGCGAGGTGCGCGACCAGATCGACGGCTGGGACTCCGTGGTCGAGTCCTACTCCGGCGAGGAGCAGGTCGTGGTCGTGCGCGACCGCGAGATCCACACGCCCCTCGTGCGGGAGTCGCTGAGCGGCAACAAGATCCGCCGCGTCGCGCTGCCGTCGTACGACGACCACGGCGAGCTGGTGCGCTTCTGGCGGCGGGAGAACCTGCCCGGCTACTTCCCCTTCACCGCGGGCGTCTTCCCGTTCAAGCGCGACGGCGAGGACCCCGCCCGAATGTTCGCCGGCGAGGGTGACCCCGCACGCACCAACCGCCGCTTCAAGATGCTCTCCGACGACAACGAGGCCAAGCGGCTCTCCACCGCCTTCGACTCGGTCACGCTCTACGGACGTGACCCCGACGAGCGTCCCGACATCTACGGCAAGGTCGGCACGTCGGGCGTCAGCGTGGCCACCTTGGACGACATGAAGACCCTCTACGACGGCTTCGATCTGCTCTCCCCGAGCACCTCGGTCTCCATGACCATCAATGGCCCGGCCCCCACCGTGCTGGCCTTCTTCCTCAACACCGTCCTCGACCAGGCCCGCGAGAACGGCATCGACGAGGCGACAGCGCTCTCGACCGTGCGCGGCACGGTGCAGGCCGACATCCTCAAGGAGGACCAGGGCCAGAACACCTGCCTGTTCTCAACCGAGTTCTCGCTGCGGATGATGGCCGACATCCAGGAGTGGTTCATCGAGAAGGAGATCCGCAACTTCTACTCCGTCTCGATCTCCGGCTATCACATCGCCGAGGCCGGGGCGAACCCCATCAGCCAGCTCGCCTTCACCCTCGCCAACGGCTTCACCTACGTCGAGTCCTACCTCGCGCGCGGACTCGACATCGACGACTTCGCGCCCAACCTGTCGTTCTTCTTCTCCAACGGCATGGACCCGGAGTACTCCGTGATCGGTCGTGTCGCCCGTCGCATCTGGGCGGTTGCGATGCGTGAGCGGTACGGCGCCGGCGAGCGCTCGCAGAAGCTGAAGTACCACGTGCAGACGTCCGGTCGGTCCCTGCACGCGCAGGAGATGGACTTCAACGACATCCGCACCACGCTGCAGGCGCTGATCGCGATCTACGACAACGCCAACTCGTTGCACACCAATGCCTACGACGAGGCCGTCACCACGCCGTCCGAGGACTCGGTGCGGCGCGCACTGGCGATCCAGCTGATCATCAACCGCGAGTGGGGCCTGGCGATGAACGAGAACCCGCTCCAGGGCTCCTTCATCATCGACGAGCTCACCGACCTCGTCGAGGCCCAGGTGCTCGCGGAGTTCGACCGCATCAACGAGCGCGGCGGCGTCCTCGGCGCGATGGAGACCGGCTACCAGCGCGGGCGCATCCAGGACGAGTCGATGCTCTACGAGCACCGCAAGCACGACGGCTCGCTTCCGATCGTCGGCGTCAACACCTTCCGCAAGCCGGCGCGCGAGGACGACGACGGCACGCCCCAGCACGTCGAGCTCGCCCGCGCGACCGACGCCGAGAAGGAGTCTCAGCTGACCAAGGTGCGCGCCTTCCAGGCCGCGCACACCACCGAGGCAGAGGCCGCGCTCGCGCGACTCAAGGAAGCAGCGACAACCGACGAGAACGTCTTCGCCGTGCTCATGGACGCCGCCCGCGTCTGCTCGCTGGGCCAGGTCACCGAGGCCTTCTTCGAGGTCGGCGGCCAGTACCGGAGGAACGTCTGAGCGAGCGAGCAGCGGAGTGCGAGGAACGAGCACGCCGCGGCGCGAGCGAAGGTTGAGCGAGCGCCGCGCACGAGCCTGCGAGTGCGCGGCAGGCGAGACGAAACCCGGTGAGGCAGGAGACGACCGCGACCACAGTCCGCGACCACAATCACTGGGTCTCGAGGCTCGTCGCTGGCGCTCCTCGCACCTCGACCTCCGGTGGGGTCACGCCATACTGAGAGCGATGAGTCTCCCCACCACCGCCCAGGTCCGCACGCTCCCCGCCGCCTTCGAGCTGACCGTCCCCGAGGACGCGATCGACGAGAACGGCCACATGAACATCAGCCAGTACTTCAAGTACGGCTCGTGGGCTCCGTGGCTGCGCCTGGGACAGATCGGGATGGACGACGACTACATCCCGCGGCGGGGGATGTCGTTCTTCACCGTCGAGCACCGCATCGGCTACGTCGGCGAGCTGCGGCTCGGTGAGCGGTTCGCCGTGCACGTCGGGTTCGCCGGACGTACCGCCAAGGCCGTGCACTCGGTCTCCTACGTCCTCGACGAGGAGCACGACCGCCTGGCCTGCACCATGGAGATCATGTACGTGCACGTCGACATGGAGACGCGCCGCTCCACGCCGATCCCCGCCGACCTCGCCGACGCGATCGACCTCGAGACAGCCGCCCACACCTGGGTCGCCGAGACCGCGACCGGTCTGACCTTGCGCCGATGAGCAGCCTCCTCGACGATCTCGGCACCACCGTCGCCCTGCCCTCACCGGCTCGACGCGTCGTCTCGCTGGTGCCCTCGCTCACCGAGGCCCTGGTCTCGATCGAGCCGGAGGCCGTGGTGGGCGCGACCGACTGGTGCACGCATCCACCCGGCCTCGACGTCACCCGGGTGCGTGGCACCAAGAACCCCGACCTGGCTGCCATCCGCGCCCTCGCCCCGGACGTCGTGGTGGTCAACAAGGAGGAGAACCGCGAGCTCGACGTCCGTCGGCTGCGCGAGTCGGGCGTCGAGGTCTGGGTCACCGACATCGAGACCGTGCCGGCGTCCGTCACGTCGATGGAGCGACTCGTCGACGCGCTCGGCTGGACGCGTCCGCCCTGGCTGCGGGACGTCCGTGAGCTGTGGTGCGGCGACCTGCCGCCGGTGTCACGCAGCGTCGCGATCCCGATCTGGCGCGATCCGTGGATGGTCGTCGGGCCCGACACCTTCACCAGCGACCTGGTGCGCAGGCTGGGCTGGCACAACGTCTACGACGACCCGGCCCGAGCCACGGGGCGCTACCCGAGCGTCGAGCTCGT
>NZ_JAXMNS010000295.1:0-4949 GCF_034670285.1 Nocardioides sp.
CGGCCGGCGTACCGCTCGACTCGGTCCCCTTTCTTGCACACGCCTTAAGAACCAAAGAAAGCGAAGGGTTGTAGCCATCGTGCTCGACGTGAACTTCTTCGACCAGCTTCAGATCGGCCTGGCCACCGCGGAGGACATCCGCGGATGGAGCCACGGTGAGGTCAAGAAGCCGGAAACCATCAACTACCGCACGCTCAAGCCCGAGCGTGACGGCCTCTTCTGCGAGAAGATCTTCGGTCCCACCCGGGACTGGGAGTGCTACTGCGGCAAGTACAAGCGCGTGCGCTTCAAGGGCATCATCTGCGAGCGCTGCGGCGTCGAGGTGACCCGCTCGAAGGTCCGTCGTGAGCGCATGGGCCACATCGAGCTCGCCGCTCCCGTCACCCACATCTGGTACTTCAAGGGCGTCCCGTCGCGACTGGGCTACCTGCTGGACCTCGCGCCGAAGGACCTCGAGAAGGTCATCTACTTCGCCGCCTACATGATCACCTCGGTCGACGAGGACGCGCGTCACCGCGACCTGTCCTCGCTCGAGGCCAAGGTGCAGCAGCAGCGCGAGATGCTCGAGAAGCGCCGTGACGGCTCCCTCGAGGACCGCACCAAGAAGCTCGAGGAGGACATGGCTGCCCTCGAGGCCGAGGGTGCCAAGGCCGACGCCCGCCGCAAGGTGCGCGACGGTGCCGAGCGCGAGATGAAGCAGCTGCGTGACCGTGCGCAGCGCGAGATCGACCGCCTCGACGAGGTGTGGAACACCTTCAAGTCCCTGAAGATCCAGGACCTCATGGGCGACGAGCTGCTCTACCGTGAGATGAAGAACTGGTTCGGCAAGTACTTCGAGGGCCACATGGGCGCCACGGCGATCCAGAAGCGCCTCCAGGGCTTCGACGTCGAGGCCGAGGTCGAGTCGCTGCGCGACACGATCGCCAACGGCAAGGGCCAGAAGAAGGTCCGCGCCCTCAAGCGCCTCAAGGTCGTCGATGCCTTCCGCAAGACCGGCAACAAGCCCGAGGGCATGGTCCTCGACGCCGTTCCGGTCATCCCGCCGGATCTGCGCCCGATGGTGCAGCTCGACGGTGGTCGCTTCGCGACCTCGGACCTCAACGACCTCTACCGCCGCGTGATCAACCGCAACAATCGCCTCAAGCGGCTGTTGGACCTCGGTGCCCCCGAGATCATCGTCAACAACGAGAAGCGGATGCTCCAGGAGGCCGTCGACTCGCTGTTCGACAACGGCCGTCGTGGTCGCCCCGTGACCGGGCCGGGCAACCGCCCGCTCAAGTCGCTCTCCGACATGCTCAAGGGCAAGCAGGGTCGTTTCCGTCAGAACCTGCTCGGAAAGCGCGTCGACTACTCGGGTCGTTCGGTCATCGTCTCGGGCCCGCAGCTCAAGCTGCACCAGTGCGGTCTGCCGAAGAACATGGCGATCGAGCTCTTCAAGCCGTTCGTGATGAAGCGCCTCGTCGACCTCTCCCACGCGCAGAACATCAAGTCCGCCAAGCGGATGGTCGAGCGCGCGGTGCGTCCCGAGGTCTGGGACGTCCTCGAAGAGGTCATCGCCGAGCACCCGGTGCTGCTCAACCGTGCACCCACGCTGCACCGCCTCGGCATCCAGGCCTTCGAGCCCCAGCTGATCGAGGGCAAGGCCATCCAGATCCACCCGCTCGTCTGCACGGCGTTCAACGCCGACTTCGACGGTGACCAGATGGCGGTGCACCTGCCGCTGTCGGCCGAGGCCCAGGCCGAGGCGCGGATCCTGATGCTCTCGACCAACAACATCCTCAAGCCGTCCGACGGTCGCCCGGTCACCATGCCTACCCAGGACATGATCATCGGTCTGTTCTTCCTGACCGTCGACCGCGAGAACAACGTGGGTGACGGCCGTGCCTTCTCGTCCCCGGCCGAGGCGATCATGGCCTACGACCGCGGCGAGCTGACCCTGCAGAGCAAGGTCAAGATCCGCCTGACCGACGTCGTCCCGCCGGCCGACCACGAGCTCTTCGACGGCGGCGTGCAGACGCTGACGCTGGAGACGACCCTGGGTCGCACCCTGTTCAACGACTGTCTGCCGGCCGACTACCCGTTCGTCAACGAGCGCGTCGACAAGAAGGAGCTCGGCAAGATCGTCAACGCCCTCGCCGAGCGCTACACCAAGGTCGAGGTCGCTGCCTCGCTCGACGCCCTCAAGGACGCCGGGTTCAAGTGGGCCACGCAGTCGGGTGTCACGGTCTCGATCGACGACGTCACGACGCCGGCCGACAAGATCCAGATCCTCAGCTCCTACGAGGACAAGGCTGCCAAGATCCAGAAGCAGTTCGAGCGCGGTCTGGTGACCGACGACGAGCGTCGCCAGGAGCTCATCGAGATCTGGACCGAGGCCGCCGCCAAGGTCGGTGACGCGATGGAGGCCAACTTCGATCGCACCAACCCGATCTACATGATGGTCGACTCCGGTGCCTCCGGAAACATGAACCAGATCCGTCAGGTCGCGGCCATGCGTGGTCTGGTGGCCAACCCCAAGGGCGAGATCATCCCGCGGCCGATCAAGTCGAACTTCCGGGAGGGCCTGACCGTCCTGGAGTACTTCATCGCCACGCACGGTGCTCGCAAGGGTCTGGCCGACACCGCCCTGCGTACGGCCGACTCGGGGTACCTCACCCGTCGTCTGGTCGACGTCTCGCAGGACGTCATCATCCGTGAGGACGACTGCGGCACCGAGCGCGGTCTGCCGAAGGTCATCGGTGTCGTGGGCGAGGACGGTGTGGTCCGCAAGGACGACAACGCCGAGACCGCTGCCTACGCCCGGTCCGCGGCGACCGAGGTCACCCACCCCACGTCGGGCGACACGCTCGTCGAGGCCGGTGGCGACCTGGGTGACGTCAAGATCGCCGAGCTCATCGCGGCCGGGATCCCGACCGTCAAGGTCCGCTCCGTGCTGACCTGTGACGCCAAGACCGGCACGTGCGCCAAGTGCTACGGCCGCTCGCTGGCCACCGGCAAGCTGGTCGACATCGGTGAGGCCGTCGGCATCATCGCCGCGCAGTCCATCGGTGAGCCCGGCACGCAGCTCACGATGCGTACCTTCCACACCGGTGGTGTGGCCTCGGCCGACGACATCACGCAGGGTCTGCCCCGCGTGGTCGAGCTCTTCGAGGCCCGCTCGCCCAAGGGTCGTACGCCGATCGCCGAGGCCGCTGGTCGCGTCGAGATCGAGGACTCCGACAAGGCCCGCAAGGTCCTCGTCACCCCCGACGACGGCTCCGAGGTCCAGGAGTACCCGGTCTCGAAGCGCTCGCGTCTGCTCGTCTCCGACGGGGAGCACATCGAGGTCGGTCAGCCCCTGATCGTCGGTACGCCCGACCCGCAGGACGTCCTGCGGATCCTGGGTGTGCGCAAGGCGCAGGAGCACCTGGTCGACGAGGTGCAGGCGGTCTACCGCTCGCAGGGAGTGTCGATCCACGACAAGCACATCGAGATCATCGTGCGCCAGATGCTCCGTCGCGTGACGGTCATCGAGTCCGGTGACACCGTGCTGCTGCCCTCCGACCTGGTCGACCGGGTGAAGTTCGAGGAGGAGAACCGCCGCGCGGTCTCCGAGGGTGCCAAGCCCGCCTCGGGTCGTCCGGTCCTCATGGGCATCACGAAGGCCTCGCTCGCGACCGAGTCGTGGCTCTCGGCGGCCTCCTTCCAGGAGACCACCCGGGTGCTCACCGACGCCGCGATCCACGGTCGCTCCGACAGCCTGCGTGGGCTGAAGGAGAACGTGATCATCGGAAAGCTCATCCCGGCCGGAACCGGCCTGGAGCGCTACCGCAACATCCGGGTCGAGCCGACCGAGGAGGCCCGCGCCGCGGCGTACTCCGTCACCGGTTACGACAACTACGACTACGAGTTCGGCAACGCCGGCTCTGGTCAGGCTGTGGCGCTGGACGACTTCGACTTCGGGTCGTACCAGAGCTGACCTCAGCACCGCGCGTCAGCGCAACGAGGAACCCTCGCCCCTTCCGGGGCGGGGGCTCCTCCGTTTTTAGCCCGCGCCGCTCCACTAGGTTGGGGCAATGAGCGGTGAGCGTCGTGAGGTGTCGTTCGAGTCGGGGGGAGACACCTGCGCGGCGTGGCACTACGCGCCGGGCGAGTCCGAGCAGGGGCCCGGAAACACCTGGGTGGTCATGGCGCACGGCTTCTCCCTGACCAGGCACGACGGTCTCGCGCCGTTCGCCGAGGCCTTCGCGGCAGCGGGAGCCGACGTGCTGGTCTTCGACCACCGGTTCCTCGGGGACTCCGGAGGTCGGCCGAGGCAGCGGGTGCGGCTCGGCGAGCAGCGCGAGGACTGGCGCAACGCAGTGGACCACGCCCGACAGTGCGGGGCGCGGACCGTGGTGGTGTGGGGCTTCTCGATGAGTGGCTCGCACGCCTTCCAGACCGCTCTGGCCGACCCCAGCATCGACGCGGTCCTGGCGCTGGCGCCCTTCCTCGACGGCTACCGCCGTGCGCTGTCGGGCGACCCGGCCGTGACCGCACGCATCGTCGTACGGGCGGTGGCTGCCCTCGCGGGATCGAGGGTCACCATCCCGGTCACGGCGGCAGTGGGAGACCTGGGAGCCATGGCGTTGGAGGGGGAGGCGGACGGCTTCGCCGCCGTCGTCTCCGCGGACTCGCCGTGGCGCAACGAGGTGTCACCCGCGCTCTTCGCCCCGATCGTGACCCACCGTCCGTGGAAGCAGGCCGAGGGACTGACCTGCCCGGCGTGGTTCGGTGTCGGCGGGCGCGACATCAGTGTGCACGGTCCCGCCATCGAGGCGGCCGCGGATCAGGCGCCGCAGGGCCGGCTCCAGCGCTATCCCCAGCACGACCACTGGACGCCGTTCCAGGACGGCGCCCAGGTGGCGATCGCAGCCGATCAGGTGACGTTCCTGCGCGAGCAGCGCCTCCTGTGATGCCGAGTCGGCGCG